>CAZIVH010000005.1:0-3109 GCA_964542965.1 uncultured Candidatus Peribacteria bacterium
GCTGGAGTTTCAGCTCCTGCAGCTCTCTGCATCATAAGCATAACATATCCTCTTACTTCGTTCATATTAGGATTGTCAATGTTGTTCATGATACCAGCATCCTTAAGAGCGTTCAAGTGATTTACATAGTATGGATCACCATCATTGTAAGTGTCACCATAAAGTACTCTAGAAAGAACTGTTCCAAATTGTGCTCTAGTTACAACACCGTTTGGATTGAAAGCAGTGATACCAACACCCATGATTCCAAGCTGGCAAGCTTCCTTGATGTATCCTTGAAGCTCTTCAGATTGATTAGCGATGTCAGTGAATTCACATGCGATTGAAGTATCAGGAGTCATTCCCTTTACTTCCTTTGCATAATTAACCATCATCTTAGCCATATGAGATCTGATAAGAGATCCGTACATATTAGCAGTGTCAATAGTTCCTTGTGTAGTTATACCTATAGAGTAGGCATAATCATACGCACCTTGCAATTCGTCACTGTAGCTAGCAGCTCCAAGAACTGTTGTAGGTACAGCTGTAGCGAGTAATGCTAGCGTAGCAATACTTGCAAACAATTTTTTAAAATTTTTCATGTGTACAATTAAAATACAATATAAAAGTGTTTTGTTTTGGCTCACAGCCAACCGCTTACCTCACAGATAAGCGTGCCCATCTCACAGACGGGCTTGTCCGCCATCTTGGCGGGCGATGTGATGTTTGGTCCGGATCACATTCCAGACAAACGAGAAGGTTCCGTGTCTCCACACGGTAACTTTCCTTAGACAATAACAATCTGAACGACAAATACAAGACAATTTTGGACAGTCTACTGCTAACAGTTAAATCTAATCCAAAACCGCTTTTTACGAAGTACTTTCCAGAAAACGCCAAATCGTCCACGAGGAATAGCTTCCCTATGAAAGATTCGAGTTCCTTTCAAAGACTTCCTTGTCTTTCTCGATCATTAAAGACCACATCCTTCTGATGACGTATACGACAAACTGTCTATTTTGTGACAACTTTTCGTTAGCACCCTTTACACAAAAAAACGAGAAAACCTAGTTTAAGTCTTTATACTTACTACTTTATACTCAAGCCTAATTTATATACCGTTTTTTATAAAAATATATATAGTATGTCTACTCAAGAAGATGGAAATATTGAAACATTGAAAGATGGAAATATTGAAAGATTGAAACATTGAAAGATTGAAATATCAATTTTCCCCTTCTCCATCTTTCCATCCTCCATCTTTCCATCCTCCATTTTCCCCTTCTCCATCTTATTGTAAACGTAATTTAGTTGTTTTGACTATTTTTGTAATTACTCAAAGCATTTCTTTAGTTTTCTCTAAAATCTCATTATATTTCTTATATTCTTGCACATATCATCCAAATTCTAGAAGATCAAGCCAATATTGCGATTCCCTCGCTTCTTTAAGCGCTATACTCATCTTATGTAAAAAATCCCTTTTACTTTCTCATTCTTGAGCTTCCATGATATTAGCTCATACACTTGTTCATGATCTAAGAAACTGTTTGGATAAAACATATTCTTTGCAATATTCGGTAACATATTGATAAAAAGCAACCACCATTAAACCATACATCTTAGATTCTTTATAAATATCATATTTTTTCTCCATTTTAACTAACTTATAAATTAAATCCCTCCATTTTTCAATTTTTCAATTCTCCATCTTTCCATTTTTTCTCTTAGTTTTTAACAATTTTTTATCAAAAATGATAGAAAAATGTCAGAAAACCCTGTCTAGACCTGTCAACTTGATAACTTACGGTTATCAATATTTTTATCACAAAAATATGTTTTTTCTGGCTTTTCACCTTTATTTTCCCTGTTTTTTTTCATCCGTAATATGAACGCTGTCAGAAATCAGAGCAAAAATATGTATTTTACCCACAATCCAGAGACCGATAAAAATATACCATTATTCGCTAATATTTCCGAAACCTTATAGATATATTCAATTATCCATTGTTCTATAGATAAAATCCACGGTCGATGCAGGAAAGAATATAGCCATACGCTTACGAATCCGTAGATCATAACAAACGGCACGATCGGCAATACGAAGAGATTCCCGACAATTCACATCAGATTTATCTTTCCCATGAAGAAAATGATGATCGGGAATATGCCTATGCTCGCTCAAATACTGGGGGAAACATAATTTTTGTATACATATAACAAACATTTAGATATCCACATCTTTCCATTCTTCCATCTTGTCATTCCGGCATTAAGTATTGCAGCCGGAACATCTTTCAATATTTCCTTTTTTCCATTCTTCAATGTTTCAAAGTAGACAAGTCAGATAATGGCCGCATAGGACAATAAAAAGCCTGTATCATACGCCAAAAAATACGGATTAATTATCAACATAATCAACACGCTGATAGACAACAATCTCCATATATTGATTTCTCTTCATCGGAATAACGCCACCATACTCAATCCTCCCATCAACACTGCACGGAAGACGCTGGAATCCAATCCACAGACAAGGCTATATCCGGTAATCGTGATCAAAATAATCGCTATCCTCACGTAAAATGGCAGAAAAAAGAGTATGAATTGTAAAAAAACGACAATCATCAAAATATTTCATCAACTGACCGCTATTAGATGCACCAATCATGAATCAACGAATTGCTGATATTCTACTTCCGGAATTTGCGATCTGTCACCGATCAGCATGCCAAGTACCAGCCCGGACACCTTATTCTCTCCATAAGCTGCGATTATCTTTTCTTGAATAGACTTTTTCATAGACTGGATGATTCACGCTTCATTTTTCATTGGTCATTCGCTTGTCCTTTGCGTAGTCAAAGGGTAATTCGTAATTGAATTTTTCTCATAGATCGTGCCCTGCCGTCATTTCATTTTGAGCCATTTTCCGTAGTCGAAGCCTCAGGAAAAAATCGGCACGGCGAATGTTCAGGAAGAGATTGTCCGGTATGAATGCCAGGAAGGAATTTCATTTTTTTGTACATTTCCCACAAGCCGGAGGGTGTCGCCAATAGTGTATTTTTTCTCTGAACGAAGCAGAAATTCGGAATTACCATCAGAAAAAATATATTTTCCCTGACCTGAGATATCG
>CAZIVH010000005.1:3209-39525 GCA_964542965.1 uncultured Candidatus Peribacteria bacterium
GATATTCTCGAAGACCGTGAAAATTAATGTGAATATTAAAAAATATATAAGGAACATAACAACGATAATGCTATAAAACTGTCCTCCTTTGTAAAGGAGGGGTGGTGCGAAGCACAGGAGGATTTAAACCCCTCTGTCCTCCGGACTTCTCCCCTTACAAAGGGAGACAGAAAAAGATCTTTCTTGTATTTTCATCTGTAAATCTGTAATCACAGCATCCAACAGATAATCTATCTGATTGTTGGTATACCTAACTATTTTTATTCACAATTTCTCTAAATATTGTGTCCTTATTGTATCTTCTTTATATTTGTATTCATGACTACGATCATCTATTTCTATACCCAATCTTAGCTCGTGACAATAAAAATCTAGGATATAATTACCGATAGGCTTTTGTCTTAAGAACCTATATCATGTTCATTTTTTTCTTAACACTAGATTCCATATTTTACCTTCCTCTTCCGTCATTGTATACTGGTTTCTGTTTTTTCTTGCTAAATTTTTATTGTATGGATGATAATAAAATATCATGAAAATATATGAAACATTTAAATTCATAGCAATTTATTAACGCCGGAATGAGGTCTGAAATAGCGGAAAAAGTTATTTCTTGATGATGAGCTTATTTATCTTGTCTGCGTACGGTATCGCCACAATATGCTTTCCATGCAGTTTCAAAGGCAAGAGAAAATGAAGTCTCGCTCAGACACCGCCGTCAGCATGAGAGAAAAGAGAAAGTGTCTCCTGGAGAGTATGTTTCGTCCGATCGTAGATCTCAAGACCAGGAACATATTTTTTTATGGTGTGAAAACAGAGTTTGTCGTCATTCATATCACAAGGGAAAAACAGCTTTTTATGATCAGGATAGTTCTGGCAAAATTGGACAATCTTATCGACATTATATCTGTCTACGGATTGTTTATTGATGTTGATCAGAATATAGGGACCTGTACTTTGGGACATGGTTCACGGTCCTTGTCCCTTATTCCTTTTTCCTTGTTCCTGAAGTATAATCTCCTGTGCGAAATCTTCGTACAACACCGTTTCCTGGTTGAATTTTTTGGCGATCAATAAAGAATCCTTATCTCTAACCACGATCTTTTCCGCCTTGGGAAGCAGTTGCCTATAGAGGATTTCTGTCCGTCATTTCTTAGATTTTCCTATACCGCCGAGCAAAACGAATTGTCCTTTTCTCACGCTATAGTTGAACAAGATAGGAAGATTCCGTCCATCATGCGGAAATGGCCTTTCATCAGAAAGCACCTCTCCCCCGCCGAAGAACTTGAACATCTTCTTGTATTTACTCAATCCGAGGAAATTGACGAGATGGGTGATGAATTTATATTTATGCTGTTTGGCGTTTACGAATGTAATGGCATTCAATTGTTTCTCGGTCAGCAATCCTTGGTAATTCTCCCATATCCGATCTTCCATTCGAGATTTGTTTCCAACCTCCACGAAGAGCTTGGTGAGAGGATATTTTGTGAACAATCGTCTGGCTACTCCAAAAAATAAGAGCTCATCTCCAAAATTCCTATATCCGTAATATCCTCTCAAATACCCTTCCATACTTAAATGCTTCGCAAATTAACAATTAAAAATTGAGAATGAATAATGTATGACTTGTATGATATCGACTACAGTATTCTACAATAGTCCATTGAAGCAAATTCCAACATTATTCACTTTTCACTATTCATTATTCATTAGTTTGTTCTGCTTTTTTCTTCTCCGCAGCGTTGATGCTCTTCACGAATGCCATGAGCATCTTGGTAACATGCCACGTGGTGTCGTAGAAGTCCTTGAACTCGTCCTGTGTGATGCAGCCTAGCTCCAGTAATAAATACAGCATAGATCTCATCTGGCTGGTAGCGAACTTCGCTTCAAGGAATGCAACTTTGATATCTTTATTGTTCCTTTTTTCAAACCCTTCTGCGATATGATTCATGATGCCGATACTCGTTTTGGTCATCATATCCTTGAGCCCGTATTCTTTGCAGCTCTTGCAGGAGTCATATAATTTTAAAGTAAGTTCTTTGGCCTTTTGCCGAGCGATAAGATCTTCGAATTTTTCTATTTTCATGATAATAAATACATAATAAAATAAAAGACTTTTAGATTGACTTAGATAGATTAGATTGATTTAGATGGATTAGACGGATTTTTCACTTTGTAATGTATCAGCGACGAAAGCATCTTTAATATGTCATATATCTGACGATTGATATTATCAAAAACATCTTTCCCGATAAATCAAAGCCTATATGAAATCATTATGTGAGACTGCATTTCTGCTGCTGATCATTTGGCCATATAGAGAAATCTCACATTCTCCCTGACAGACATTCTTTGGTCTCATTCAGCAATATTCGAAGCTATTGATATTGAAGCTCTTCTCATCTGTGATATTAATCCATACATCTCTTTATTGGGAAATGTTCATGTAATCTTATATACACATTCGACCAAATCAGAGCTTTTATTCCAGACCTGTAATTTCTGGAAATTAGTTTCTGCCATCATACAAATCATAAGGTAAAAGGCCTATTCTATCGATTCCATCTATCCCATCTTTATTCTTGTAAAAGGGATTTTGTTCCCTCGAATACGGCTATGATGATGAGCGGAGTCTTCTCCATAATCGCGAATTGTTTCTTGATATCGGTTACGGGCACTCTCTGTCCATATATGTCCACTCGGGCGTATCATTTGCCGATCAATTTCTTACTCTTCGCAAGTAGATCGAAATAGCGTTTGATATCGGTATCATAGTACAACGGTTTCCGATCTTGCATGAGGTAGCTCTTAATCAAGCTAGAGAATCATTTGTACAATTTCTGTTCTTGGGTGGTTTTGATTGCGGCTTTTCCTGCCGGTATTTTCTTGCAGAGATACGACTGTCCATCATATCGGATACAGAGAGTGTTATCGATTTTCTTGAGCTGCAGTTTGGTGAAAATATCCAGATTTTCCTGGGAAAGCGTTTCCATCCCTGAATACGATCAGAAGATTTTCTCTCCTTCTTTGGGAGTCCTATAACAGAATTTCGTGAGTTCGTTTTCCTGGTAGAAAAGTGAAATACATGCAGCTTTATTGACTAATCATAAATTTCAAGAAATGATATTTTCCTGACCTCCGAGGACGATTCCGCTCAGATTTTTCTTGGTCTTTTCTCTACGAAGCGTGAATCCCTGACTCAGGTCTATGCCCGTCGACGCAGCATATCCCGTAATTAAGAGTCAGAATTCTTCATTGATATCTTTGCCTTGAGGATTCGGCAGAACATAGGTAATGGTAAATAAGGTTCATGAAAAATCATAGGCGATTCAGGTAATCATCTGGCCGGTGATTTCCGTACCTGTCTCCACATCTGCCACAGGAGTGTTTGGGTTGTAGGTATAGGTGGCAAAGATATGATCGCCGTACGTCAATTGAACAATCACCTCCTGTCCGTCTTCGGTGCTGTTGGGAAATCCAAATGTTTTTGTAAACGTCGTCGGGACATTCATGGGTAACATCCACGGGAGCGTTTTGTTGGTTCCATTTACTTTGAGTCTAAATATTTTGTTCAAATCCAAAGGAGCAAGATCTCCTGAAAGCGATGTAGCCAATAAGGTGATCTTTTCATTATTAGTATCCGATCCTTCTGGGTCATATTCTACGTTCGTAATACGGATGATGTAATTACGAACATCAAAACCACTCGTACTCTCTTGTGTTTCTCACGAAAATTGACCAGTTGAAGAGGTATTTGGACAGACTACGCCAGTGTCTTGATTGCCCGTACTCATAGAGATATATTGAATTTTTGTGCCGGTCCGACCTGAAATATATTTCAAAAACTTTCTTTCGAATCCTGGCGAAAAGTCGTCCACGGAGTCCAAAACATGGGCACATTGTACAGTCGTAGTATCGAAATATATGGAACTACCTAGTATTTCTCCGGAATGATAGACAATGTCCATAACTCGTCTACTTTGTCTATAACCAATGGTTATCACTAACCGATTTCAGGTACTAACCAAGGAAAAATCACCATTTCGTACACTTGGCAGCTTTTCGCTCTCCTGCCGGAAGCCGGTAGAGGAAATCAATAAAAACGAATGTTTTTCCAAGATACTACCGGAGCTTCCCCGAGAAAACCCTATACCCGTACCCAGGAGGCTTCCTGATATGGACAGGCTATCCAAGGTGATGTTGTCATGGATCGCCAACTCGATATAGGGCGGATATGTTCCATCGCCCCGGAATATTTCGCTGACTTTTATCAGGTCTCTTTGGTCCACAGAAACGCAAGGAATCGGTAGCTGAAACGAATCTCAGAATTGCGTAGGCGGATAGGATACGTTTATGGAAGCATTTCCTATAGCGGTATATACTCATGGATTGATAATATATCCACTGAGAGCGTTCACTACCCTACTAATTTCCACCCGGGTGGAAATTCCGCCTATCTTTTCGAACGAGGTCTTCTTATCATTGTAAAAATTAACCCGATAGGTATCCACCAGAAACTCATCTGCCTTCTGTCCGGAAATGATCAAAGAGATATTGATTGGCACTGTATCAATCAGATTCAACGACAGTCCCGTCTTCCCGACAAACCGATTTCCTGAAATCTGGGAAAGCGTGTCCCCAAAAATTTTTGCCTGTCCGGGAAGGAAAGAAACATTGGTCAGGGAGAGCGGGGTGCTTTTGACACCCTCCAGGGTAAGGGTTCCTGAAAACGGAGCATCACCGATGTTCGTGATTTCGATCCATTCGTCCGTTCCATCATAATACACCTCGGAGAGGAGCAAATGAAATTGGGGTACAGGTTCCAAGTTTCAGGTTACAAATTCCTGATCTCCCGTGAACGTTCAGGATCCAAAACTAGGATCGAAATCACCTGATAACAATGGGTTGTCAGTTCATGAAATATCCAGTCATGGACTAGTAAATAGTCCTATGTCCACTTCTGTCATGTCTTGTCCGGTATCCATCAGGATATCTCCTGTTTCTTGGGCCAAGGAGGTTCAGATGATGACCATCGAAACCACTGCCAAGAACAAAATGAGTCGTTTGTACATAGCGTACGTTTACAAATAAAGCTATTCTGCGCAGAACAGCCGAGAGTGTAGAAAAGTGAAACTAGAAAAAAACTGACAAAGGTAAGACAAAAAGTTTCCACCCGGGTGGAAACTTTAGTATATTTGGTGATGAAGCCATTTTTCTTACCCGGGTAGCTAAGACAAGAGTGACTCCCAGATTATTTTCTTCGCGTGAGATATGATACTTTTTTTGTCTTTTTGCTGACGTATCTTTTTGAAATGCTTGAAATATTTGATGGCGTTTGCGAGTTGTTGCTCGAAATCATTGTCCCTTTGATTGATCCGTACATCATTGTGAAATTTAGCATATCGCTTGGCATTGTCATACTGGTCATGCGTTCGTGGAATAGGCACGATAATTTGTTTCATATCGTAGAGCTTCTGTTCAGCCAATGAGGTAGTGCCTCCGCGAGTGATGGCTATATCGCAGATATTATACAATTCACCCATCTCTTTTTGGCTCAAAAAACTGTAGGTATGAACGTGATGGAATTTCTTGAATACTGCCGACATCTCTTCATTGGCCAATCCGAGCACGATAAAAAACTCGTAATTTTCCTGGAGCTCCGGAGTGAATTCGATGATATGATGAAGGCTTTGATAGAGTCTTTTGGAGCCTTGAGAACCTCCTGCCACTAGCACCAATGTCTTGGAAGTGAATTCGGGATATCCTTCTATGATGATATCATCAGATAAGATTTGACCTACTGTTTCTGATTTTGGCAAAGCTCCGTCGAACCCGGTGAATGTCTTGGTTGCGAAACGGTTTGCTATTCTATTGACCAATCCTGAACGCGTATCTGATTCATGGACAACGACCTTTCTACGAAGGAGCGCTGCTGCCAATACTACAGGAAGAGCAACATACCCTCACTTACAGAATACGACATCAATGTGATGAAAGAGGAGTCGATAGATCGATTGAATGATTCCCCACAAGAAGAAAAAAAAGTCAGGAATATTTTTTAATCTAGATTTTCGATAGGTTTCCCTGCGGTACTTTCATGAAGAAATAGAAATAAACTGAAGCTTACCTGAGTTGTCGCGTTCCTGGAGATCACTACACACTTTCGATTCCAAACTCTTTTTTGACCCGAACCGATAGAGCTTTTCAATTTGTTCATCATAAGATGGATGTACTTTGAGAAATTCTAAAAGACTTCTGATCGGAAATACATGACCACCCGTTCCTCCACCAGCCATAGCTATTCTGAGTTTTTTAGCTGTTTGTGTCATTTTTATATATGTATTTACCAAATAAACATTAGTGAAAAGTGAATAGTTAATAGCGAATAGTTATTGTATTTGTTGTTTTTATGGACTATTGTAATTTATGATAGTTGGTAAGTAAATAATTCATTCATTTTTCACTTTTAATTTTTCACTTTTAGTTAAATTTAGAAGTCCTCGAACACTTCATGTTCTTTTGTCTTCTTTTGGTAAGAAAATAGCTCCTGGAGTTTTGGCGCCATAGCAACTTTTATAGTTTCGTAGTCAAAGTCATTTTGGAGCTTGAGTCGTTTTTGTTCAGGATCACCAAAAACCGTCGACAATAAAATATCCCATTGAACGGTAATATTTCTTTTTCCTTTGATGAGTTCGTTGACCTCCGAAATTTTCTTGCCGATCATGGCAGCGAATTGTTTTTGGGTCAATCATCTGCTGGTGAGCTCTTGCTGGAGAAGTTGTCCTGGGTGCTGCATACTATGACAAAGAGGATAAAAGATTGAAATATTGAGAGATTAAATTTTCCATATTTCCATAATTCTATGAATTAGTGAATTTTATGAAATATACTCTTTTTTTTAGCTAATTCAAGCTATTTTCACTTATTCTACGAAATAGTGAATTCTTCCCAAGAACCCCAGAAAACAATTATATTTTTTCACTCTTTCACTATTTCTGTGAATTTTTTTTGAATCTTTTTGTTTTTGAAAAAAACCTTTTTTTGATCTTTTTTTTGAAAATTTTGGTTTTTTCTTATATTTTTTTCCTCTACTTCTTCATTATTTTACTCTTTCACCGAAATAGTGAATTTTTTTTGATCATATATTTTATATCTTTTCTCTTGAAATCGATAGATTATTCACTAATTATATAAACAAGTGAATTTGTAAATTTTTCTTTTTTCACTATACTATATATAAGATATTCATTATTTATATGAAATGGTGAATTGACAAAGAAAATTTTACTCATATATAAGTTCGGTGGTCTATATATAGAAATATAGACCATTTTCTATATATTCAAAAAAAATAAAAAATCTTTGGCTGTTTTTTCCAAAGACTTTCCTATATTTCTCCATTATTTGACATATTTACTTTTTTATTATTTTTATGTCACTATAATACCTTTTTCTTATATAGATGCTCTTTTAGTTTTTTTATATCTATTTTTTTCTTTTCTACCTCTTCTTTGTGTCTTGAAAGGAAAATATTCCATGCTTGTTGACCATAATCCCTTTTTTCTCCTTCACTTGGTTGATTTCCTAACTCCTGATCGATAAAAAATTGATGAATGAGATCGTCCATAATCATAAATATTTCTTCCTCATAGATATCCATAGTAAGGTCTTCATGTAGTTGCTTATTTGCTGCTTCAGAGATTTCCTGAATTTCCTCTTTCTTGACCCTATTAAAATTCGCCAAACTTCCTATGAGCTGGTTCGTTTCTTTGAAATCTACATTGGTATTCCTTATCCTTGGCAATATCTCAGCATCGAAAACCTGTCTGAGGGTATTAGGAAATATCGTGTTTTTCTGTATTTTCAACGCTTTTATTCTCTTTTCATCTTCCTCTGTCTTGTCCTTTTTCAGGTTCAATTGTTCTATCTGATCGTCTATCTCTTTTGCTTCTTCTATCCTTTTGATCCTGATTTGATTTACAAAATTACAGAATTCTTGGGCACCGAAAAAATGAGGAACCAATTGATTCCGGATGCTTTTATATTGAGGTTTCTTGGTGAGATAGGTCTGTACTTGTTGGGGTGTCAGTGGTTTGAATAATGGTCATTTTCAGGGAGTATCGATCATCGTATCGATCATATATAAAATAAATCTCGAGTAAGTATAATCAGATTGTCCAGAAAGTCAAATTTTGTCTAGTTAGAAATCAAAAGACAGTTGATCGCTCGAATTCTCTTTACTTTTTTTTGCTTCTTTGAGTTTTTCTTGTTTACCCATCCTCTCAGGATCCAGGCATATATTTTTCAGTTTTTGCTTTCTTTCTGTCCATTTTTTTCCCCGCTTAGCATCGAAAGCAGCGTTAATTTTTTTGTTGGTACACAATAATTGCATATACAGGTGAAAGTCTTTTATTGTCTGTGGAGAATATTTATATCTTTCGAATTCCATATCGTTATTTTGATCGGCTTCTTTAATAAGGTTTATCTTGGTTTTATAGAAGTTGTTCAACTTATCTATGACTACCCCAAAAATCTTATGGAACTGTGTAGGGATCCTATATCTTTTGAGATATCTCTTCTGAATTTCTCCCAGAGAAGTTTCAGGATTAGATTCCTTGTTTTCCAAGCTATCCTCGATAAAAGTATGTTCCTCCTTCTTTTTTTGCGCATATGCCAAACTTTGTTCCATCTCTTTTATAATCTCCTCCAGTTCAGTATCGATAGCTGTATTCTTCCTTTGATATCCTTTCAATACCCCTAAATGCTTCTTATGTTGTTCCACTTGTTGTTTATATGCATAATATGTCGGATTGAGCATTTCAAAAGATTTCTCTATGAGTCCCTTTCCGCTTTCGTATTCCACCATAATCTCCCTACGCAAATCATCTATACTCGTACCATGCATATGAAGATAATAGGTATTTAAATAATCTTCCCGATAGTGGATATCGTCTATCATAGCATTGGTATACGAAAGATCTAAGGGACCTTCGGTTTCATGGAGATTATTCTGCAGCTTCCTTTTGATATCCACTCCTGACACCTTGATTGACTCTCCTAGTCTCTCATTGAAATATTCGAGTATTTTTTCGATAGTTCCATCAATCGCAACTCCTTTGAGTGATTTTGTCTCAAAAACAAGTTTTTTCTCTATCAAGGTACGCACTAGAATAAAGAGAAAAAGTTTCTCCAAAGCGTTTTTAGCTTGCTGTTTGTTTTTGAGATCTAAACCCAAAATAGTCATATAACGAGCCAATTCCTTTCTCATATGTGCGATGATTATGCGAGATACGCCATGATAATTCTCTTTGGTGATCAATCTATGATCTCTGAATGGTATGACTTTGTCCTTATTCTGTTTTCTCTTTTCTGCTGCTTTTTCATTCTTTTTTTGCTGATTTATTTCACGCATCTCCTGACCATGTTGGTATCGATATGTATCCCTGGATCCCTCTACCGACAAAGGAATATCTCTAGATCAAAAAATCAGATCAAACCGAACATCATCTCTCAGCATTTCATGATATCCGTTTGGAGAGAATTCTTCAATTACCCTATCGAACAGATCATGAAACATCGGCTGGATTGCTTTGAGGATATCGCCTTGAATAGTTTTTATATAGGTAATCTTATTCTCTAGTCGTTCTTTTCTGGCAGTGTCAACTTGTGTCGAAGTAATATGCATCAATTCTTTGGTGTATGTATGATATCTTTGGCTATTAGTATCTTTTCGATTCAAAAAATAGACAAGCTCTCCCTGCTCTTTTTTCATCATTTCCTTAAATTTTTCCAAGAGGAGCCTTTTTTGGGTATTTATCAGATCTGTTCCCTCATATCGGCTCCCATCTTCCAAGATGTTTTTTGTCATATCAAACAGAGAAAAAATATATACTTCTTTTGTATATATTTATATTAAATTGTCAATCTTTTTGCTATTTATTCTTGTATTTGAAAACCTACGCTCCAAAGACAAAGACTTCCTTTTTCTGCGCTTTTCCCATATAAGGTATCACCAATCACAGGATATCCTATCCCTGCCAAATGCACTCTAATCTGATGTCTGACACCTTTGTAGATGCCGACCAATAAAGTAGTAATCCCTTGATTATCCGTATGCAATATCTTCACTATAGTGCTTGGTGCATGTACTTTACTTCTTCCTTTGCTTTTATCGTTGGGGGAATGAAGGACAATCATTCTATCCTCTTTGTATTTGTGATGCATGATAGGCATAGTGATTTCAAATGCGGATTCTTTTGGGGTTCATTTTACCTGAGCTATATATCGTTTATTGACTCTCCCTTCGGTCTGAATTTTCCTGTATCTTTCATATGCTTTTTTGTTTTTTGCAAAATAGAGAAATCCTGCTGTTTCATTGTCCAATCTATTGAGCAATCCTAATTCGTCTTCTTTGCCAAATGTCTTTATCTGATGATCAATCAGTGATTTTTTGAGTTCTATCTGAGAGAAATCAGGAAGATCTATGTAGGGGAGTAGATGTTCAGGAATCGAAAAATCAGCCTTTTGGGATATTGTTTTTCCCATTAGGATATCGAGAAAACACGTCTCTTTACCGAACGTTGTAGGAATGCCATTTGGTTTCCATAGAACGAAAAAATCTTCGTTGTGATAACAGATTATTTGCGAGAGCAAATCCAAAATGTATATATATGAGAATAAAATACTATTTCTGAGCTAACATTTCTTTTCTTTCTTTTTTATATTTTCCTAGCAGGATATATACCATCGGAGCGGACATAAAAATAGAGGAGTATGATCCAAATATCACTCACATTCCTATCGTGAAGGCAAATTCTCTTACTGCTCAAGTTCCTAGGAAGAACATGAATACGATAACCAAAAACACAGCGAATACTGTTCCAAAGGACCTTCTCATTGTCTGTCGAAGACTGTCTTCGAAGATATTTCCGAATAATATTCCTTTATTTCCTCATTTTAGCTTAATATTTTCTCTGATTCTATCGAAGATAATGATTGTATCATTAATGCTATATCCCATATTGGTGAGGACGGCTATAATGAAAATAGTATTCACGGTCATCGTATGATCAAGCATCATCCATACACCATATGCTCCTGCTGGTAATCCCACATCGAAGATCATCGTGAAGATTACAACACCTGCTAATATGGTAGGGGAAATCTCTTTCCTGACTCCAGCAAAAGAGAAAAGCATGTAGATAGCCATCAAAACCACTCCCACAATCAATGCGTTCTTTGCTGATTTTTGCATATACGATCCTACGCTAGGTCAAGTGATGGATTGCTCAACCACTTCACTTGCGCTTTTGATATATCCTTTTTCCACCAAGACTGATTGGATATCTTTAGAAAGGCTATTTACCTGTTCGTCAGTTTCTACTTGTGTCCTTAATGATAGCTTGGTGATAGATCCTTCTACTTCTAAAGCAACTTCATTATCCTTATATCCTTTGCTTTCCATATATTTGGTAAGGTCAGGAACTAATGTTGTCTCATCCAATACCTTATCGATACTAATCTTCACTCATCCGGTAAATTCTTCAGAATATCTTGCATTACTGAAAAACATAAATCATGCGACAATCATCATAACGATTCAAATGCCGACCCATGTGTATGAGTGCTTCATAATATTAAACGGTCTTTTCATTGTACAATCTCTTTAGATTCTAAAAAACGTTAAGAACTGTATGTATTTGCCTTGGTTTTTCAAGCAGACTAGACATATTATCTGTGAATGTTCTCGTAATAATTTTTTGCTGCTTCCTCTTGAGCTTTTTTCTTGTTTGTACCCAATCATTCACTGACTTTTTTTCCGACTACATAGATTTCTGATCTATATTGCGTAACATTTCCCTTATCATCTTTATTTGCTTCGATATCCTTGTACTCAGGAACTACCTTATGTTCTTTCTGCACAATTTCTTGGATCATAGTCTTGTAGCTTTTGACTGGTTTTTTTTCGATATGTTCTAATTTGGAATAAATATATCTTTCGATGAACTGCTCGACAATATCGTGACCGAGATCGAGATAGATATATCCTATCACCGCTTCCAATGCGTCAGAAAGAATGGATTCTTTTTCCCTTCCTTTCATTTTTTCCTCTCCCTTGCTGATAAACACGATTTCATTGAGCCTGATATCTCTTGCTATCTCAGCCAAAATTTCTTCCCTGACCAATGCTATCTTGTAGAGCGTCATGTCGGATTCCGGCATCTCCGGATGATTGAGAAATAGCAATTTATCTATAATCGCTCCTAATATTCCATCACCGACAAATTCTAATCTTTCGTTGTGGGTAACCACGTCTTTGAAATCTGCAGCATAGGATTTGTGGACAAACGCAAGCATGAGCAAATGTTCATCTTTGATTTGGTTTCTTGGTATTCATAGTTGTTCCATATAGGAAACAATATCTCCTTTCTTTTTGAGTACCTCATCAAACATCACGATCAATATGAGATAAAAGCTATTTGTAATAACTAAACGGTGTAACCGCTAGTTTGTCTACATAGGTGTTCCCTAATATCAACAACATATCTGCTCCTGTATATTGTTGCTGCAAAAGGGGATCTGGCGTATCAATCACTTGATCTACAGGAAAGAATGTTTTGAGCATTTTGACGGTATATGTGTATTCTCCTGTCCCCAAGATATATACCGTGGTACCTGTCAAAGTCTGAGAATAGTTCTGTACGTTTACTATATTGAATCCGAATTTTTTCAATTTCCCCGCTATCTGGTTTGCGAATCCATCTGATTTTTTGACTGTTGTCTTGGCATAATTCTTGTCTATTCCGTTGAGAATCTCTATTTTCTGATTTTCTATAAGATATTCTTGGTTATGTACCACATAAAAGGCAAAATTTTTGGTATAGTCATAAAATCCTATCTCCTGTCATGGAATTCCTCCATACGGAATGATAGCAGATGCTCCATCAAACAATTCTCTTGGTGGATTGTAGAGAAAACATCCTGGGTAAGAAAATCTATATGCGGCATGAGAACATTCGACAGTATATCAGAAGGAAAATATATGTTTCAGCTTATTCGCATATCTTGCCATACCGACAATCTCCTTGATCGAAATATTTGTCGTAACCATTTCTGTATAATCATCATAGAGCTTCTGTATTTTCCCTATGTTTCCCAAACCATTCTGCTTGAGCTTATCAATAATAGCTTGGATAATCAGTTGCTGTCTCAAAGACCTGGAAAAATCCGAACTAGAGTGTCTTGACCTCGCATATTGCAATGCTGTAGCACCATCCATCATATTGATTCATGTATCGAAATGTACCGTCATATATCATCATTTCCCATTAGGATATGTGACATCATGAATAGTTTTTGGTACGTCTATCGTAATACCTCACAACGTATCTATAACCTTTTCAAATCCTCAGAAATCGACCATTGCATAATATGGGATATCCAATCCCATGATTTCTTCCAATTTTTGTCATAATACTTTAGCTCATGTATCAAATTGATGCTTTCTTCCTACACTATGAGAAAATAGCGCATTGATCCTGCCTATATTATTATTTTCCTTATTGTATACATAAAGATCCCTTGGTACAGACAACATGGTCACTGCTCATAATTTAGGGTTGAATGATGCTACCATGATAGAATCCGCAAGATATCCTCCTGCATGACTTTCTCATCAGAATCCTATGATCATGACATTGATATTTCAAAATTCATCCTTAATCATATCATCACCCACAGTAGAAGAGACTACGTTTAATGCTCATTTCCCTACATATGAACCTACTATCTGCGCTCCCTTGATCAGATATTTTCCGACAAAAAATACCAAAAATATACAACAAAGAATAATCAAGAATTTTGCTATTCCTGCTGATCAAGAAAATGGTTTGTATGAATTATAATTATTCAGTTCTCCTATCGTTTTGTTTCTGAAGGATTTCTTTTTCAAAAACATAGGTCTTGTCTGATAAAATAAAAAAATGACCATAATGGATTATTGGTCTGCTCCTTATAGCATAATTTAGCGTAACATCAAGCCAAAAATGACTGTTTCCATTCACCCGGGTGGGATAGTTTTCAAAGTCGCTTTTGAACTAACGTACCAAGAGCTTACACCCGGGTGGACACAATAAATCATAAAAAAGTCAAAAGTTTCTTATTTTTTGACTATAAAAAAACTCCGACTAACTCAGCCGGAGCAATAAACATAGGTCATTGTTTCTTAGTCTTTTGAGGATGTAGGTAAAAAAAACTTATAGCTACACCCCACAATAGGAGCATCCAAATCTCTAATAACAATCGCCAGCATTCTCTACCGAAAATACTTCCTAGGAATATACCGGTAATTATAGAAATAAACGTAAGGATTATATTATCCCATAATAGTCCTATAGTTGCCCAGAACCAAATAACAAATACTACGGAAAAGAAACATCCAAATAAAATTTGAGTATTCACATTTTCTTCAAAGATATGATGATTATATCCTGCAATACTTCCTCCGACCAATACTATTGTAAGTAATGATAGATATGGAAGAAATAAGAGATTATCACCATCTTCATTGATAATCCTAAATCCTTTTCTCCACAACAATCCAAGTGTAAAAAAGAATACATACAGACAAATATTTTGCTATTCCCATAGGTGTGAAAAAAGCGTTTCCATGGTGTTTTTTGTTTTAATTTTCATTTCTATATATTTTTTTATATAAAAGTCAATCTTAATCAATCTATCTTCTTTGTTTTCTGCTCTCCAAAATTTGCAAAATTTGTATTTCTGAGTACAATTATTAATGAATTTTACTTCACTAGAAAAATCATTGGATGGCAAATTCATTTGATATAGAACAGATCCTTGCACTCATAGAGAAAAATCCGAATATCTCTGACTTACATCTGTCAGGGGGAGAAAGTATTTCATATAGGCTCAATGGAGAAATCATCAGAGAAGAGACTGCAGGAAAATTGAGTAATGAATCAATGGAAATCGTTTTGAGACAGCTTTTCCAAGGTAATCCACAAAGATTCGATAAATTCCTCGGCGACAAAGAGGCTGATTTCGCCTATGTATCTAAATCGTGAGTCCCTTACAGAGTAAATGCATTTTTCAAGACTGGAAGAATCGGCGTCGTTATGAGAAAGATCAATGCGATGGCGAAAAAACTCGAAGAGCTTATCTTTTCAGATATTGCAGAGAGTATCAAGAAAAATATCTTGGGAGCGAAAAAATGATTATATTTGGTTACTTGACCTACCGGCTCAGGTAAATCTACATCATTAGTCGCTATGCTCGAACATCTAAATGAAACAAGGAATGAAAATCTCATCACCATAGAAGATCCTATCGAATTCATCTTTGAGCCAAAGAATTGTATTATCTCTCAGAGAGAAATCGGTCATGATACACGATCTTTTGCGAACGCATTAAGATCCGCTATGAGAGAAGATCCAAATATTATCTTTGTCGGAGAAATCCGTGATAGAGAAACCGCTGAATCCGTATTGAGTCTTGCTGAAACAGGGCATTTGGTGTTTAGTACGCTCCACACCAATTCCGCAGCAAATACCGTGAATAGATATATCTCATTCTTTCCGCCGGAAATCCAGGACAGCGTCAGCGATAGATTAGCTGAATCCTTGATAGGAATCCAGTCGCAATTCTTAGCAAAAACCAAAGACGGTAAATCCAGAGTAGGGTTGTTTGAAGTGATGATCAACACTACCTCCATCAAAAATAATATCAAGAAGAGAGCAATCGATCAGATAGATAGCATCATAGAAACTTCCTCATTGATCGGGATGATCAACCTTAAAAAATATGCTCAAAGACTTATCGATAAAGAGATCATAGATCCTCAGGAAGTGGAACGATTATTCGGTGCTTGACCAGCATAATAATCCAATAAATATAGTTCAGAATACAGAATATACATATAATAATCTTCATTCTGACCTCTCTACTTTACCTTCTGAATTTAAACCATGGATATAGCGTGAACATATAGGTGAGGAAATTATACACAATATATCTCCCCAAGCCAAATCAAAAAAATGAAAAAAAATATGAAAAAAGTGCCTGTCATCCAATCTAAATCAGAAAAATACCATAAAAAAGAGGAACAGGAAGCAGAAGAATTATTGTCTAAAATCAATGAAAATAATAAATAACACTCTTTATCTTCTCTATTCAACGATATAATGGCTAATATGGATCTTATCAAAACAAAACTCCCTCAAGAGCTTCGGGAAAAAGCTGAAAAATTCACTATACCTGATGAATTTCTCACAACTATGCCAGATTTGATTGTCCTAATACTCAACTCAAAATCAATGGATAATGCAGAAGAAAAACAATCATGGTTCAATCTTCTGCCGATGATGAATAAAGATCAAATCGATAAATTAAGGGATATCCTCACGAGAGAAAAACAAAAATTAGCAGAAATAGAACAAAAATACGAACAAAAAAAAGATGAACTCAGAGATAAATATACTCAAAAACGGGAAGATATGGTCTATACCAAAAGAATGGACGAAATCAAGAAAGAAGAGGCAATACACGAACAAAAAGAAGATCAAGAAGCTGATAATTTACTTACTCAACTGTAATCTCCATGAAACATCTTCATCATCATTTCATTCATCATCTGAGATCGTATAGAACATTTAATTTTATGTTCTTTACCTTCCTTTTGGTAGTTGTCTCGCTTATGACGAATTTTTTCAGTAACAAGATATATGCTAGCACAGATCTCTTGGAAAAAGCATTTGAGCCGGCAATGAGCAATGAAACTGTAGTGAATCTCTGAGCAGGGAAAAATGCCGTAGGAAATGAAATATTAAGAGAAAGCACCAGCATCGTTTTGAATAATAATAGATGTTTCGTTAATAATAAACCTATCTCGGAAGCTGATCTTCAAACCCAAAAAGATACTGTTGATTTTCAATGAGATGATCGTTCATTCTGTGAAGAAATCCTATGAGGAGATTTTCATGTGGATGCTATACAGACAGAAGCGCCTCTTATAGTGAGAATAGCTAAATTACTCCTTAGGATAACAATGATCTTATCTGTAACTATGGTAATCTATAATGGAATATTATGGATTATCGAATCTTCCAGATGAGCTGAAGTGAAAGATGCGAAAAAAAATATCACGCTTATCGTTGTCGGTATCCTTATCGCATTGATGAGTCTAGGAATAATCAATCTAATAAGCTCTATTACGGTAAGTTCATTACAAACAAACACTACAACAGAAAATACCACTACTGATGATAATACCGTTTATTGACCTAATCCTTTACTTTAATATATTCTCTAATGTTAAAAAATTTCTTTCATTGAATAATATATACTCTCATAGGATTTATGACGCTTACTTTCTCTACTTTTGCTATTATCGTAGAAGTTCCTTCTAGTCATGGACAAGATGATGTCATGGTTACTTGACCTACTCAAGTTCAAGGTGATGAAGGTACTTTTTATGAAACCATTCAAACCATCAACAAATATCTTCGATTCTCTATAGGAGTCGTCTGTATGGGAGTGTTAATTTTTTGATGAATAAAACTTATCACAGCAAGCGGAGATCCTGCAAAAATGAAAGAAGCTAATAAATTACTTATGTGAGCTATCATCGGTATTTTGATCGCTATATTTTCTTATGCTTTAGTAAGAATTATCGTTAATTTATTATAATAAAAAGTTTTTAACATTTTTCTGATATACCGTTTTTTCAAAAAATACATCAAACTCCTTATATGGGAGTTTTTTGTTTTCTCAAACGTATATCTATGTATATAAACTATTATGTCTTTAATTTTTCTTTTTGTTTCGATTTTTTAACATTCTGACATTTTCATATACTTAATATTTTTATAGAAAAATATTCTTCTTATCTGATATTTCTCTTTAATTAACATTATGTTAATATTCTTTCTTTATACTATTTTATATATATTTTATCTCTTATTATATCAAATAATATACTACCGGATATTTCTGACAAACAAATTATGGATTGAAAAAAAAATCCGGATGAGTATATCCTTGATGTTTATTTTTTTTTGCTATCTATGAAAGACATTCTAAAAAGAATACTTATAAGCGTTATCTCTTGATGATTGATTTGATATATAGCTTATCTGTTTTTTCAAAATACTGTCATAGTCCAATGATGATTTACTGAATATAATACTGTCTATTATTTTATTCTTACGTTGATTTGCCTTTTTCTATTTATTTTGTTTGGAGTCTATCCTATACATTTTAAAATGACTAAAGCTACATTATTCGTTTTGGGTATAGCATTGGTCGTTATTTGAGATACGGTTTTACTCAATGATATTACTAATCATGTCTATGTTGGCGATATCTTTAAGGTAGTATGAGTTCTTTTGACATTATTATCATGGACAAATATACTTATCACTGATAAAGTAAGAAAACAAAAACAGGAAAAAAACATAGAAATCATAGAAGTATAATATGATTATGCAGGTGTAGCTCAATTGGCTAGAGCGCGTCCTTGCCAAGGACGAGGCTGCGGGTTCGAGCCCCGTCACTTGCTCCATAATAGATCGTTATAGAAAGTCTGATTTATCGTCAGATTTTTTGCTTTTTTAAAAAAAAAGAATATACTTATACTGCTTTATATATTTTGAGTCTGTATGGTAGATAAAGCCGCTCAATCATATGAACAACAAGAGCAGGTTCCTTTGAATCCTGATGTTTCTGACGAACAAAAGGATTTAAATACTCTTCAGACAGAAGTAGATACTACATTACTTAAGAATTCCATAGAAAGCACTACAGATAAAACAATACTTACCTACATAGAATGAAGTGTTATGCATACTAAATTAAAGGAATTAGAGGATTCATGAGAAATAGCTGATTTTACTGTCGAAAAATTTGCAAAAGAGATCAATACCACTGTAGAATCATATCTCAGAGAATCTTTTAAAATATCATGATCAGAATCTCTCACTGTTTCTGATACTGTTATTTCTTCTATGTCTATAGGTATACAATTTGCTATGATGGATGCACTTACAAAATCCTGAAGCGATGGCGCTGATTTTTTCACTGCTTTTTCAAAAACAGATACGGATGATGCTTCATCCACTTTTACGGGTCTTACTAAAACTTTTAGTTCCGAATGAATGTTTGGTAAATTATTTGGCGGGGTAGGCAAAACCAATCAATTCTATTTGCTTGCCAATAAAGTGGAAAGTTGTATTGCCTTTATCTCTCGTTATTGCGGTGAAGGAAAAACGCTTGGTGATGGAAATAAAGTAGATAAACTAGCAAACGCTAACGAATTTAGAAAATTACTCTATAATTCCTTATGGTGAGATTCCACTGCCTTACTTTCAAAAACTCCTGAAGACTTCGGATTGACTGTTGGTGATGCGGCTGTGGGTAATCTATCAAATGCCGATAAAGCTGAGCTCAAGAAAATTGTGGATGATGAAAAAATGCCTATCAATAAAAAAACCATAGAAGCTATCATGAAATCATTGCCAACGGCACAGAAGTTTTTGGAAAAAAGAGCCGGATACAAAGATAAGGCAGTGGATATTATGTGAGCACTCACTTCTATTTTTGACAAAAAAGTCTTTTGATTTGGAACTATTGGCAGTATTATAGGTATCCAGAATCCTTTGGAATTATTTGGAGGAAAAGATGGTAAGAAAAAATGAGGCGTCGTTAATTTTGTCTTGAGGATTATGTGATTCCAAAACGGTATGGAAGGCTTATATAAAGAATATGTGAGGCAGACGGTCGATGAACATTTAACGATAGAGGGGAAACAATTTATTAGAGATACTTTAATAGATTATGATACATTGGTTACTGGATGAAATGCTACTACAAAAACTATAACCGCTCTTGGATTGACATATTTAACTGTTGATGCACAAGCCAAAATCCCTACTGAGTATGATCATATCAAAAAAGCTTTATATATGAATATTACCAAAAACGATATTTTGTTGGATCCTAATGTTCTTACTTCCATGAATATCAACGTTGATACCAGTGAGAAAGATGCTGATGGTAAACCTATAATCAAATACGATAAAACTCTTATTACGGAAGATAAAATAGCTCTATATCTGAAGACAACCATTCCTGCTCTTGCAAAAAACAAAGATTTTATGACTGGCATCACTACTGCTGATGATTTTATGCTTTCATTAGCATGATGAATGATTTGCGGTACCTGTTTTTCTTCTGCGGTTGCATTAGGTATGGAACAAATCAGTGGATATAAGAAAAATAATGCTGATGGTAGTGTAGATACTACAGATGTAGCATATGAAGACATAGATGAAACAGATCCTGAACTTGCGGAGTTGGTTACTACAGCCTCTATAAATAAAGAGAGAAATTATGCTGAAACAGAGATATTCACTGATTATCTTCATTCTTTGGAAGGAAAAAACAATCTTCCTTATGGTATCATGGTCAATCTTATGAAAGCGGAAAGTGGTGGAAAGCTTTATGCTGCTGACGGAACTATTCTCTGATCTTCTGCTGGAGCTCAATGATTATTCCAGTTTATGCCTAGTACAGCAAAATCTTATATCGTCAAATTATGATATACAGAAAGCGAATATGAGAAAATATTCACTAATCCTGTCATCGGTGCCAAAGCTTGCGCTATGCTTTTGAAAAATACCATAGATGAAGGGAAAAATACCATCAATGCACTTGCTTGCTATAATCGTTGATCAGGCGGTATATCTGCAGATACATGAGGTAAATGAGTTGACGAGACCACATTATCCAATATTCCAAAGGAGACTCAAAGATATGTCTTGAAAATAGGGTATGATATGCTGGCTTATTCGGGAAAAGATACCATTATAACTGCAGAGCAAAAAAGCGATCCGACCCTTATTTCTCAGGAAACATTAAAAGAATTCTTTTTCGCTGTAAATGCTATATCTCCTGCAAGTAAAACAGTGGAAGATAAAGTGAATTCTTCCGAAATCCTTGCAAAAAACCTTGATGATGCGGTGTTGGTCGGGGATTCTCATGCTGAATGAATCAGTATAATGTGATGATTCAAAGGAAAGACATTCTATTATAGAGGTCGGGATAGTGGACAACTTCTTGATGAGATAAAAAAACAGAAAACAGTTATTCAGAAAAAAAAGTCATTGATTCTTGTCACTTGAGGTAATGATATCTCAAAATGACTGATTTCCAAAGTAAAAGATAATCTTGCTGCCATACAAGAAGAAATATCTCCTGTTCAATTAGTTTTGACCACATTATCGTATTCCAATGTCAAGACACTTATCCCTGATGATCAGGTCGATGAATTCAATACTATCATTAAAACATTTGCCAAAGAACATTCTTTGCCGGTCATAGATATTCATACCGATGTGACCATGGCTACAGCTGATTATAGATCTGACGGTCATTATACTACAGCTGGATATACCAAAGTTGCTGATGAAATCACCGATCGTTTGGTTGCTGCATAAAAAAAACCTATTGTTTACTTTTTCCTAAACTATATATTTATCAAAAATACAAACAGAAAGGAGGTACATCTTATGAGAAAATGCAATTCCCGAAAAAAAGCAATGCGTTCCGTTCTTAACAAGGAAAAACGCAAAAGAATCAAAGCAAAGAAACAACAAAAAAAATTTAAGTCAAAATCTAATGAAAGACGTTATTAGTATGGAATGATCAGTCCGAATTGCGTATTGCATTCGGACTTTTTTCTATTTAAATAAGGTATTGAGAATCATAGTTTCCCCTACGCCTTGTTTAGCGTTGGTCATGAGGTCGTTTATCATGCTTTTTATCCCTTCGCCCGTAAATTCGGACGATGACGATCATGTAATGCCTAGATATTGTTGGATATTGTTATAGTTATCCAAATTTTGCTGATATGTCTTTGGACTGATAGTATAGAGGAGATTGATAAAAAATCTTATTATTTTATCTACAACCGGATGTAAGATCATTTTGCCTCATATTTGATTGATAAAAAAATCCTCTTTATCTTTTTCAAATTCATTGACTACGTTTCCTCGTATGGTGTTTTGGATATTTTGGATATTTTTGCCTGTATATTTCCCTATCAGGGAGAGTGCTCATGAAAGCTCTTTGGGAATATGATATTGGACGTTCCCTTGGAGAATCTGCATGATGGCGTTTCCTCATGATTGTTCAAGCGTGACTGCGGATTGCGGATTTAGATTTATGAATGCACCATTTCCTAGATCTATGAATATCTTTTCCCTATCAGAAGCCGTCTTTGATGCAAAACTTATCTGTGTCTTCTGTGATAGATCTATATCGTTGGCAGTAAAGTCAGAGACTGATATTTCTTTGCTTCCTAGGGCATTTTTTATGATAATCATTCCTTCGGTCGCTCCTTTATTGAAAATCTGTGCCTTTTGCGACTGTATAAAATCATTGATGCTTGGCATGGTTTCATACATAGGAAGCACTCCAGTCAAGAGAACAAACCCTATCCCGAGACCCACGATTGCCATCAAAACATAACGTATCCGGTGTCCGATATAGGTTATTGCCAATGTTAGGAGGATAAGTATAAACAATGTCATGAATTGCTGACTGTTGAGTCCTATATTATTTCTAAAGAACATATCTCCGATAATGAACAGATTGATGATGATTATAATAAACGTTAGGAATCTCATAAATTTCCCTCCTCATTGCAGCATATAGAATAAGACAATAGACAGAAAGAAAATTAACGTATAGATTTGATGATCTTGTATTCGATATCGGAGCATATTTGGATTCCCTGTATATCGAAAATATATATATACTCCTCATACCACTAGTAGGGCTATAAGTATTCCTTTTAGGAGTTTTTTGATCATATCTAGAGAAAAGATGGTAAAAAAAGCTTTCTATCAGCTTTTATATAAAAAAAAATTCCCTTTGCAAAGGGTAGTTAGACTAATGAATAGTGAAAAGTTAATAGTGAATAGTGAAAAGTTAATAGTGAATAGTGAAGAATTTACTTAAACGAACTATTGTGAATTTATTATAGTCTGTAGGTAAAACATACCAACATTATTCATTATTAATTATCAATTATTCATTAATTTATATTCTTTGATTTCTGATTTTTTCAATAACGCTTCGACTTTTTTTTCATTTTCTGGGGTGTATTCCACGAGAACAACCTTTTCTTCGGATTTTTGCATCTTGTTTTCGTGAAGGGTATAGGATTGCGCATAATTGATCCTTCTGATTTTGGTAGCTGCTCATGATTTCAAAAGTCAGGTTATGATCTGCTTCAATTTTCTGCCGTCGTTTTTATAAAAAAAAATAATCATTTGTTGTGGTTATTTTTTAAAACAACTGAAAATAGCCCTCCTATTCCTGGACTTTTTCTTGGGTAGCTACTGTTTCCTCTTTTGGTTCTGCACTTCATCGTCCTTGTTTTAATGTTTCATTCAATGAATTGGCTATGCTTTGAAGATTCTCGTTGTATTTTGGCGGTACGTTGTATTTGCTTGTGATTGTTTCCTCCAATCTCTTGATGTCTGAAATCAATGCTTCGATCTTTGCTGTAGGGTCTCCGCTATTTTTGATATATGAAATACCTAAGACTTGGTAGATATTTTGGATTCTTCTTTCCAGTTTTGCATATACGCTGACAAATACTGTTTCATCGCCCGCTACGAATGTGCCTCTCAATTCTTTGAGCTCTGGCGTATAAAAGTCTGCATAGAGACTGTTATTGATTTGTTGATCTTGGTTGGGATCTAATATCGTCTTTTCTTCGCCCAAAACAGAGGTGATTTCTTTGGTCACTTCTTCTGGTATCTCGCTGACGGGAGCTGTCGCTGTCAAAAGACTCAATAATGATACGGTTTCTTGATCTTTTACTTCTTGACTTACTGTGGTATCTACGTTATTGATCGCAAATGTTTGGGAAACGTTTCTGTCTTGGATCGCTTTGGTGAAACTGTCTATATTTGCGAAAATCTTGATATCGTTGTTTTGGATGGCTACCACTTGCGCTTTGGTTATCGTTGTTTTTTTCTCTGTGCCATTGCTTTTGGTTACTACGATATTTGCTCCGTTATTTTGGAAGATCTGCTTATTCCCCTCTTTGATGAATTTGAAATTGAGCGGTTTGGTAGCGTCTTCTTGTTTGATAGTGATGTCGTTGATGGCGAGTTCTATGGTCTGTTTTTTCCGTTCGTTACCCTCCATTTGGAGAAAATCGCCGTACACGAGATTCAGTTTATAGTTTTCATTGTGCGTATTTTGTACTACTAATTTTGCCGGTCCGATGATCTTGGATTGTGTTCCGCTGTTGATCTCAAAGACTAGCTGAGTGTTTTCCTTGAGGAGAATGGTGTCTCCGTTGCTGATATTGTTGGTCTTGCTGAGCACTCCGTCGTGTTCTATGAAGAAATTCCCCTTCGCTTCGATCACTTGTCCTATATAATCCGCTTGTGCGGTATTCGCTCCATTCTTGATGATAGAGAACCGGTTGTAATCCTGGAATGTTCCTGTGTTCAAGAAGTAGACTCCGTAGACTCCGAACAACAAAAAGACAAAGATCATGCTATATACGAAATATTTGGCATGCACAAAAGCGAACCTTTTGGTAGAGGCCCTTTTTGTCTTTTTATATAAAACACTCTGATAAAGATCCAATTTATCTATATCAGTAAAATGAGTATGTTTTTGTGTGTCGAAGAATTCTTGTAATTTCATAGAGGTGAATATTTGTGAAATAGAGCATCCTTACACCTGTATATACGAATAAGTGGACAGTTTGTGACAATAAAATATACTTCACTTTCTTTTTAGGTTGACTTATTTTGTAAAGTATATTTAGTTTTTGTTATTTCTCTTGTATTTTTGCCTTGAAAATGTAGTATTTACGGTGGATATAGATGTTTATCTATTTAACCAATCCTTCCAAATGATGGATACTATCTTCAAGACCTTGTCTGACAGGAATCGTAGAAGAATAATCCAGCTTTTGAAGCAAAAAGAAATGACTGTCTCTGAATTGTTGACACATTTTGACATTACCCAGGCGTCCTTGTCTCACCATTTGGATGTCCTCAAAAGATCAAATCTCGTTCTTGATGAAAGAAGGGGACAATTTGTATTCTATTCGCTTAATCATCCGGTATTTGAGGAGACCGTGAATATGATACTGAATTTACTGGTGTAAATTTAAAATGAGTGAAAAACTAAAAACTAAAAGTGAAAAATGAATGAATGATTTATTATAAACTATTGTAATTTACCGTAGTTTATGAATACAAATTCCTACACTTTTCACTATTCACTTTTAACTATTAGTTAATGAAAATGATCATCACGATGTCAGGGAAAGCTGGGAGCGGAAAAGGAACAGTATCGAAATTATTAGCCGAAAAGCTCGGTTACGAATATATCTCCATAGGCAATATGAAAAGGGAGCTTGCCACAGCGATGGGTATGACAATTTCCGAATTTAACAAAGAAGGCGAGAAACCTGAAAATAGGGAAAAATACGATCTCAAATATGAAGACTACCAAAAAAGCTTGGATGTGAATTCCCATATCATCTTGGATAGCAGACTCAGTTTTTATTGTCAGCCGAATGCATTCAAAGTGTTCCTGGATGTTAGCGATGAAGAGGCTGCGAGAAGGATTTTCGGCGATAAGGAAAGGAGCGGCGATGCCTATGCTTCTTTGGAAGCTGTTTTCGAGGCAACTAAACAGAGAAATATCGATGATGCCAAAAGATATATCGATCTATATGGTGTCGATATCAGAGACAAGAGTAATTTTGATCTTGTTGTCGATACCGATGGAAAAACACCTCAGATTGTGGCTGATGAGATTATAAGTGTATTTAATCAATTTAATACACAGCCTTAGATGTCAGTTTTTCGTAATCCGTGAAGGTTGCAGTATCCTCTTACTGCAATTATTTTTGCGTCGATATCAAAAATGGTGATAGGTTGATCTGTTTTTGTTGGATCAGGATTCAGAAATTTTTTGTAGGTCCTATTTTTGGTGATTATCTCTATTCGTTCTATGTAGTGTTCCAGAGTCATGGGATGTGGTATTGATCCAATCTTGACGGTGACCTTGGTTCCGTCGATTTCCACTACAGGGATGTGTTTTTCTCCTGAAATTTCTGACTTTACTTCGTCGGTCATGAGGATCATTTCCTTGCCGCAGCAAACGATCGTCCCTGCACCTGTATGGATGATTTCTATCATATTTCCACATACAGAGCACTTGTAAATTTGATTTTTTTCTGTCATAATGTAGCGGTTTATAGAATAAAATTATAAGTTCGTGATTATCGCTGTTTTGATATCTTCCAGATTGGTTCCTTCTTTGACAGATACTCGAACATTTCCTTTTTCAGGGAAATGTTTTTTGATTTCGGCTAATTGGGTTTTGTCTAAGAGATCGATTTTGTTGAAGACCAGAATTCTCTTTTGCTTTGCTCAGATCTCGTCCAAAATATGGTTCACGACTTCAATCCTTTCGTCGATGAATGGGTCGGAAGCGTCGATGACGTGCAGGAGTAAATCCGATTCGATGCTGTCTTCGAGGGTGGAGGAGAAGGATTTCACGAGTTTGGGAGGAAGATCGCGAATGAATCCAATCGTGTCATTGAGTAATACCTCCTTTCCCTCTCAGGTTTCTTTATTTTTGAAAATATAGACTTTACCTACGTGAGTGCCGAGTGTAGCGAATAATTTATTTTCTGCGAGAATGCCTTTTTTGGTCATAACGTTCAAGAGCGAGGATTTTCCGGTGTTTGTGTAACCGACGATTCCTACGGTCGGCATCCCTTTTTTGATCCTAGCATCTCTATGAAGTTTGCGCATTTTTTCGTATTCTTTGAGTTCTTTCTCTATCTGGAGGATTTTTTCTTTCAGGTGTCTTTTCATCCTTTCCGTGTTGGTCTCTCAGAGTCCTCTCATGGCTCCGGAACCTCCTCCTCACTGCCTTCCCAACTCTATTCCCATACCATAAATTCTCGGACCCATATGCCTGATCGCCGCCAATTCGACTTGTAACCTCGATTCCATGCTAGTGGCGTGTTTATCGAATATTTTTAAGATCAGATCCACTCTATCTCGGATATCTATTCAAAATGGGCGGAGCTTTTCCTGGATGTAGAAAATCTGTCTCGGTTTCAAAATATTTCAAATAATCAGCGTGTTCGCTCCCAATCTCTGCATATCGAAAATGATTTCCTCTAATTTTCCTTTGCCGACATAGGTCCTATGGTCAGGCTCCTGTTTTTTTTGGTATTTCTGAAGAATGACGATACCGCCATAGGTATCTACTAGATTTTCCAGTTCGCGCATCCTATCACCTAGAATTTCCATATTGGTATCTTTGGTGACGACATCCACGAGAAATGCTTTGAGCTCTTTGCCTGTCTCTTCCATACAAAACGACTAAATGATTAAACGATGAAAAGAATAAACGACAAACGACTTAACCACTTAAGCGTTTTAGCGTTTAAACGATATATAGAGAATAGGCGTGTTTTCTCAATACCAATGAGGAAATTTATGAAAAATCCTTAAAAAGGAGGAAAATCATGAAAATGGTCAGGTATTTGAGTAAATTTTGGTTGAAAGTTCTCGGACAAATGATATACTAAAAACTCAGAACTCATTTTTTTATACCATAAATTATTTTATTCGCATGAATATTCTAAGCATTATCCTGATTGTCGTGGCTCTTGGGCTAGGATGAGGGATAGGGTTCTATGGATACAAGAGGACCCTTACACAGAAGGCGTTGGACTTCAAAAAAAGAATGGAGAAAGTAAAGGAGATTGAGGAAGAGATGTTGGAAGCCGCTAAGAAAAAGGCAGATAAAGTTTTGGAGGCTGCTGAAGAAAAAGCACAAAAAATCGAGACCCAGAGGTTGGAAAAGATGGAAGTGATCCAAAACAGATTGCTTGCCAGAGAAGAAAAAATGGACGAAAAACTTGAAAAATTGGAACAGGAAAAACTTAAATTGACGGATAAGCAAAAGGAAATGGATGCAATTATCGTTGAGCAGACCAATAAAATTGCAGAAATCGCTAAACTTACCAAGGAAGAAGCAAGAGAGCAGTTGTTTAGCCAAGTTGAAAAGGATTATCAAAAAGACATGGTGCAGTTTGTAGAAAAACTCAAGACTATCACGAAAGAAGAAGCAGACAAGGAAGCTGCTCATATCGTAGCTCAGGCTTTGCCGAGAGTAGCTGTCGAAAGTGTCGATGAATTCACCACAAGAACCATCGATTTACCAAACGAAGACATCAAAGGAAAATTGATCGGAAGGGAAGGAAGAAATATCGGATTCTTCGAAAAGATGACCGGTGTGGAACTTATCGTTGATGATACTCCATTGACAGTAAGACTTTCTTCATTCGATAGCGAGAAGAGATATATAGCTGCTACTATGTTGCAGAAGTTGATCAAGGATGGAAGAATCAATCCATTCTATATCGAAAAGACCTATAATGAAGTAGTTGCTGACTTGCAGAATCTTCTTATCCAAAAAGGGAAGGAAGCCTTGGCTATGCTCAATATTCCTATGATGAAACCTGATCTCGTCAAAATGATCGGACAATATTATCTCAGATATAGCTATGGACAGAATCTTCGGCAACACAGTATCGAGGTCGCTAAGGTCTCTGAAGCTATTGCTACTGAATTGGGACTAGATCCTGGTTTGGCCAAGAAAGCCGGACTCTTCCATGATATCGGAAAGATTGTTGCAAATACTGGAGAGTCTCATTCCGCTATCGGAGCTGAAGTCTTGAAAAAAATGGGTATGGACCCCGTCATCATCAACGCTGCAGAAGCGCATCACTATGATGTGCCTATCAATCATCCTATTGCTCGAGTCGTAGCGGCAGCAGATGCTATCTCTGCTTCAAGACCAGGCGCTAGATTCAACACCAAGGAGCTCTTTATCGAAAAGATGGGAGAACTTGAAAAATTGATCTATGAAATACCTGGCATCGATAAAGTACATATCATGCAAGCAGGTAGGGAAATCATGGTCTATGTAAATCCAAAAGAAATATCAGATAATGAACTTGAAAAACTACTCAAGACTATCGGTGAAAAAATAGAAGAAAAACTTGATTATCCTGGTATCATCAGAGTGACAGGAATCAGAGAAACTAAGATTATTGAATTCCTTAGATAGACTTTAGCATGATTAGTTCAGAAATTGAACATTAAAAATTGGAAATTGAGAATCTAGTACGTTGAATTGGCTTTTTAGCTTTTAAGCTGTTGCATGTATCCGTACATCATCTTGCGATGATCAAAATTTTATATGACGGGAATAGGTATTATCATTTCTTTCCTTGTCTTTTTGGGAATCGCACATTATCTTACCAAAAAGTATCATCAGAATTTTCGGAAACTTTTTTACCGGTTGCCCCTTTTGATTGTACTGACCTATTTTTTGGGATCTTATGTGAATTTCATTTTTGAGGTAGGAATATTTCCCACTAATAGTTCAGAACTTGTACAATTGATTTCTCCTTATGGATATAAGTTCCATTTTATGGGGATGCTGTTGGGTATGTATATAGCCATATCATTGTTCCTCAAAAAAATTGTGAGAGTTGAAAATAAAAAGGTTCGGTCAGATATATTGTTCTTTTCTTTATGATTGTCGCTTGTTCCTTTGTGAATATTCCTTCTTATGTGAGATAATTTTACGTGAATAGCAACCAATACACGATTGGGTGTCAAATCCCTTCATTCAGATAGTCAACGAAACAAATTTAGTCTAGTCTATCCGATAGGATTATTCCTTTCTTTGGGAGCGCTTTTCGTAACTTTGTATATCAAAATCATAAAGAAAAAGAGGTTTGGATATGGCATGTTAGGATTCGCTATCATGTTGATACTTATCAGTCTTATCCTACTTCTTCAACAATATTCTAGGCATGCTGTCTTTTCTCTTGGCAATATCATGTTTGATATCAAACAATATTTTGCCTGGTTTGTTGCTCTGATATCATATCTTGCTTTCAGAAAACGACAAAAAGCATCCGATCTACAATAATATTACTTTACCGCTTAAAGCATACCGCTTAAAGCCTCAAACAAAATTCTAACATTTTTATAGTTTGTTGGCGCAGATATATATGAAACTGTTTTTTCTCAAAGAACATAGTTTATATAAGATATTCAAGACCATAGAGAAAGTCCCCAACGGCAGGACTATATATATCTATATTGATCCAGAACATTCATTTTTTGATAATGAGCGGCGAGGTAAGGAAATCAAGGATGTTCTTCAAAAGAAAAATCTTAATGTTTTTTTTGTGACCAAAACAGAAAAATCCAAATATTTTTTCACGAGTTTGGGTCTCAATGTCCTTCATCAGGAAAAACATAAGGTCATCAAGTATCTTAGGCTTGCCTACGATTTTTTCTTCAATATCAAAAAATTCCATCTTCAGGTATATACCAAGAAAAACTATATTTTCTATGTGGTATTCGGATTTGAGATACTATTTGTGCTTATCATCCTTTATCTCCTCTATTCGCTTATTCTACCTAGTACTCGTGTCAATATCGTCCCTACGAGCCAAATAGAGAGTGTTATCTATAATTTCCGTTATTATCCTTCCTCTGATACGGAATTTGATCAATATTCCAGATTTCTCAATGTGCCATATTATACTTGATATATTGATTATAAATACGATATGACCATTAGCACTGCAAATATCAAATATATTCAACAACCATCACAAGGTATCGTCGAAATGGTCAATAAAATACCTCAGGATTACTCATTTATCAAGGATACGAGATTTGTAACAGATGACGGTCGTCAATTTGTGGCTGCCGATTATTTCCTCGTACCCCAAGGTACGGAATCTAATCCTGGTAAAATTTTGATTACTTTGAAAGCTATGGAACAGGATATCAATGGCGTATTGATGTGATCTAGGTGAAATATCCTGGAATGAACAAAGGTTTTTATCAAAAACATGAAGAATAGTTATTATGCCCAGAATATCTATGGCGTGGTACTCAATGATTTTTCCGGTGGGAATCTTCAGTCAGAAGGTATGGTCTCTCTTAAGGACATTGACATTCTTTCTGGGAAATTAGTCGATACTTTGTACAAGCAGAAGATGAATATCGTCTATAATAATTTCAAATCTTCGGAAAACATCGTCCTCAATTTCAGTCCTCTTATCTCCACCACAATAAAAGAGATCCAAATCAAAAATGTTCCTGGAGAAAAAACACCTTTGCTCAAATGATCTATTATTGCTCGTTTCAATTTCAACTATATCAAAAAAGCCGATCTTATGCAGGTCGTTGATACTTATGTTAAACAGAGGATGTATGATAAGATGAAAGTATTCCAAGTCGATACCTCATCTATTGTGTTTTTCAAGGACATGAAACAGGAGACTGGACATATTTTCGTCATCCCTACCAAAGTGGATATTAAGCAAAGCTATGATTTCAGCAAAGACATCAACAATATCCTTCCTGACCTCAAGGAACGCATCACTTGATTGACTGAAGAAAAAGCTAGGGAAGTTCTCTTTTCTTATCCGGAAATTTCCTCTTTTGATATTACGATCAGGCCGCCTCGGTATACAACAGTGTCCAAGCTTAAGTCTAGAATAAAAGTTTCTATAGATGGAAAATCCATAAGATAAAAAAATCCCCACATAAGGGGATTAATCATGGCGTATCAGAATATCGGTATGCCGTTATTCTTGTGTTGATGAAAGTTTTGCATTATTGAGCAGATTAGTGGCTTGCCACCAGGTTTTTTTGTCCTTTTCCGGCAGGTAGAGAATCTTGTTTCCATAAAATAGTTCCATATAGACACATTCTGCTTTGCCATTTGGATCTCTCATAGTCTGAGAGACGAGCATTATCTGTGAGAAGTCCCCTTCTGTCACTTTGAAAAAGCAATACTTTATGTATCCTTCTTCATTTTCTACGATTTTACAAGTCTCTACAGAAGCATTTTTGAATGCCTGTTCAATGTTTCTTGGTGATACACAAAGCGTGTATCTTTCGTCTGTACTGATGCTTTCCAAACAGATTATTGGGGTTTGACTTCGTCCTATGAAGGACATACTTACCACTACTACTAATACAATCATACATTTTTTCATATTTATTTTATTTTTTGCTTGCCTCTTTTACTTATATAAATCAAAAAGTCAATCATATGTTTGATATATAAAAAAACGGCCGGATTGAGCCGTTTTTTTATTTACTTTGTTATGAAATCTTTAGAATGGAAGGTCATCGCTTTCCTCTTTTTTTCCTCCGGTAGATCCTGCTCCTTGTTCCAATCTCCATCCGGTGATGCTATTGAATCGTCTTCCTGGTTGTGTCTTGGATTCGTTGACTCTTGTATTGAGGTAGACAGTAACGAGGTCTCCGACCTTGATGCTGCTGAGCAATTCTGTCTTTTCTTTGAAGAAATCTACTGCTAATCCTCCTTTATACTCTCTGTCAGTCTCTTCCTCGAGCACGATTGTCTGTTTCTCGATACCATTGGCACCTACGGTCTCCTTTGGTCAGATAAATTTAACGGTTCCTGTGTACTGCATTACTATGTAATTAAACGATAAAACGACTAAATGCTCAAATGAGTGTTGTATGAATTCCGGCTACAATTTTTTAATGCCGGAATGTAATTGTAAAGTTTTATTCTTTTTTTTCAAGCATAACTATAAATATTCGCAAGATGACACCAATAGTAAGCATTACATCCGCTAGGTTGAAGACTGGGAAGTTGAAAAACTCTATATTGATGAAATCTCTCACGCCTCCTAGCCATATTCTATCTATAAGGTTTCCTGCTGTTCATGCTATCAGGAATGCTGTTGTCAATCGGTGTATCTTCTTTTTGATGAAAAGGAATATAAAAGCTCCTATTCCGATAAGACTCATTCCTATGATGATGGCAAACGGTACCGGCAACGATCGTGATATCCCTAAATTAAATACCGGATTTATTCGCACAATTTCTTTGAGATATTCGAGTGTATAAAAAACATATTTGGATATGAGATCTATTCCAATCAATAGTATGATCGATATTCGAAGTTTTCGTTGTTTCATGGGAAAGGTAAAAGGTAAATCTATTCCTTGTCTTTTTCATCTTGTCCCTCAAGTTTGTTTAACCTGGAATCTGTTCTGCCTTTGAATCTGATGACGATAGGTGTCCCCATAAAGTCGAAATGTTTCCTGATGCTATTTTCTATCCATCTTTTGAATGCAAAATTGGCTCTGTCTTTGTGATTTACAAACACTACGAAAGTTGGCGCATTGACATCGACTTGGGTAATATACATTATTTTACATGCTCTGTTTTTTGGAAATCTTGGGGGTCTGGCTATAAACTCTTTTCCGATAATATCATTTAACGGACCTGTTTCGATTCTTTTTTCGGCTTCTTTTTTCATCTTGCCGACGACGGTGAAGATCTCTTTCACACCCTTTTTGGTCAGCGCAGAAATCGGGAAGATTGGCATATATTTTGCGAAATCCATCATCGCAAATGATTTTTTGACGAGGAAATCCAATTGTTTCTTGTCGAGGAGGTCAATCTTGTTCATACAGAGAATCATGGGAAGGGCCAGATTGTTTATCTCTTGGATCAGCGTCATATCCCTATGCGAAATCCCTTCTGTTCCGTCTACGATAAAGAGGATGATCGGCCTGATGAATTTCAACATTTCCAGTGTTTTGTCATTGGCTATCTTTTCGATACCATGGACACTTCCTTTTTTTCTGATTCCTGCCGTGTCGTACACTTTATATTTCTTCTTGTTCAATATAAATTCTCCGGTGACATAGTCACGAGTAGTTCCTGGAATGTTTTCGACTTTTGCGAGCGGTTTACCGACAAGCGTATTCAAGAGTGTAGATTTTCCTGCGTTTGGTTTACCGATGATGGCTAGGTGGGTAAAATTCGGATCTTTTTGCGCTTGTTTGGCTGGCAATATCTCGGCGGTCTTTTCTTTCATATCTCCCGTATTCACTATTTTGATGAGCAAATCTTTGACCTCGCTCAGATTCTTCTGTTTTTTGGCAGAAATGCCGATGATGTGATCAAATCCTAGGTCAAAATAATCATTTACCGCAAGATCGTAATCTTTCTCTTTGTGCTTGATGTCTATCTTGTTGACAATCAGGATGGTATGTTTTTTCTTGTTCTTTTTGGTGATATATCAAAAAATCTGCTGCTCTTTGGCAGTGATTCCTATGCTATCGTCGATCACGAAGAGGAGGATATCAGATTCGTCTATGATCTGTTGGATGAGCGGTTGCTCTTCGGTGAAATCATGCAATCCTGGGCTATCGAGAAACATGACATTCCCGATGTCTTCGATCTGCGTCTTGTGCTGGATGATATCTCTGGTGGTCCCAGGGATGTCCGTCACTATCGCCCTGAATTGGCCGATAAGCCTATTGAATAGCGTGGATTTTCCGACATTTGTGGAACCGACTAAACCTATTTTCATACTAAAAAGCTTAAACGATGAAACGATTATACGACTAAACGATGGTGTTTCCGTTTCGTCGTTTTAGCGCTTTTGCGCTTGGTCCTTTGTATATGGAAAAGCGTTTGAAAATCAACGTAATAAAAAAACTCCGCAAATTTTGCGGAGTCGTAATCTTAGATTAGAAGTATACCGTTGATACCTGCTTCATCTTCACTTATGATTTGGATATGATAATCATCCAACCATTTTGCGAATCTTATTGTCGGCGAATAATCTATTTCACTCAAAATCGGGAAGATTCCTTGGTACATTTCAAGGACAAAACGTATATTGCCATCTTTATGGATTCCATGCGTATATTCGCACATTTTGAATCTTCCTTCGGTTTTTGAAAAGATTATCGGTTTTTGCATATTTCCCTTTTCATCAAACGGTATTTCTTTGTTTTTGTAGTGAACTTTTGCTTTCTCGATGAATGTCGTTCGAGTCATACTGGTGGCTATCAGTTTTTCTTCTTCATCGATCGGCGTTAGCCATATTTCTTCGATGGGGCCATTTTGATAACAGCTTCCTGTACAGAAGCATGAGGTTTTTTCTCTCATGAAGGTCCCTGTAAAAGCCAGTATTTCTGAACACATTCCTTTTCCCTGTAGCAATTCACAGCTACGAACGGTAAGTTTTCCTTCCTCTTTTTTCTTCTTTTTTTTGTCAAAGAATATTACTTGGATTGGTTCGCTGGTCATCGCTATTTCTGTGAATAGCGATAGTCCGTTTTCTTTGAAGATTTGTATGCTTGCCATTTTTTTTGTTTTTAGGCACTTTATATAATTTTTTTTTAAAGTCAAGTCTTGTCTGTCGAGATGAAATTGCTATTCATTCCGCTTTGCATATAGTGGTGCTCGCTTTATTTTGTATTCGAAAATGCTTCTTCATACGCCGGTTATGCTCAAGGAAGTTTGTGATTATCTTCCTCAAAACGCTAAACTTATCGTGGATTGCACACTTGGACATGGTGGACACGCTATAGCACTTTTGTCTATTGTACAGGATTCAAAGTTGATTGGGTTTGATATCGACGAGAAAATGATGGAGAAAGCCAAGGAAAGAATTGGAACAAGAGATAAGGAACAAGGGACAAGTATAGGAGAGAGAATTGAATATGTCCGTGGGAATTATGCGGATATCGTTTCGGTGTTGGCGTGAAGAAAGGCAGATTATATCTTAAATGATTTGGGAGTGAATCTTGAACATTTCAAAGATATAAATCGTGGATTTAGTATTAGAGGCGATGTACCGTTGGATATGAGATTCGACACTTCTGCAGGCAAGACGGCGGCTGATATTCTTGCACAGTATACGACAGAACAACTTGCACATATATTTGAGGAATATGCAGATTTTTCTTCACCAAAAGCGCTTGAACTTGCTAAGCATATCGTTAGTACGAGAAAACAATCTCCAATCACTACGACACAAGAATTCAAAAAAATATTGAATGATTGCGGGCTCGGAGATCCTGCTTCGATCGTCATTTTCCAAGCCTTGAGGATCGAGACCAACAAGGAATTGGACAATCTAAAGAGATTTCTCGCGGACTTTCCAGAATGTCTACAATTGTCTTGAAGATGTACGATAATTACCTATCATAGCATAGAAGACAGATTAGTGAAACAAGCCTTCAACGCTTTGGCTGAAACCTGAAAATATAGGCTTGTAACCAAGAAACCTATCAAACCGAATTATAAGGAAGTGGCAGTAAATAGAGCTGCGAGAAGTGCGAAAATAAGGATA
>CAZIVH010000005.1:39625-50550 GCA_964542965.1 uncultured Candidatus Peribacteria bacterium
AAGTATGAAAACATTTGCTTTTATTCCTGGCCAGATGAGTAAGGCCTACACATGAATCATCAGCAAATATAAACGTTACGATAGTATCGTTGAACTTTTTAAGGTATCTGGAGCTTTTATTTTCCTTCTTGTTTGTGGCTTCATCTATCTCTACTTCGTCAACATGTCCTCTACTCGTGGATATTTCTTGAAACAAGCGAACCAAGAGATGACCGCAATTACCTTTAAATACGAAATATTAAAGACTAAACTGCTCGATTATAAACAACAGAATCGAAATGCTGTCCAATCATCTAGTTTCAAGAGAGATGTGGTCGATGTTAGCGCAGAGATTGTGAAAATACCGAACAATATTACGCTCGGATTTTTGTCTCCACAAGATTTCGTAAATTAATCCTTATATATAGTATATGATAAAAAAAGCCCGCATCTGCGGACTATTTTTTGTTTGGGAAATCTCCTTGATAGCCGATCCGCATCTCTGGGTTTGGGCTTAGTTCTCTATATCTCTTTAAAAACTTTTCTTCCTCCAAATAATATTTTCCTCAGAGATGTGTATTCTTGTATGCTTTGATTATTCTATAAAAACGTTCTAATTTATTGAATAAATTATGTTTCCTGTAATCTTCCAAGAGTTCTGATTCGCTGTCTATCAACAGGAAGAATTCCACCAACGTCGGCTTTCCCGGCAGGAGGTGTAGTCTTCTTTCCATCGCTCTACAGCCACCTCTTCGCAATAGATATGTCCGGTCAAAAAAAGGATAGCTCTCGCTTCATTCATTTCCACCCGCGTGGATTTCTCGTTGTCGATGATCTCTTTGTATCTTTTCCGATACGCTTCAAGTTCCTGCTGTATCTTGTCCGGTTCCATCAGGTAGGTGTATTTCATAAGCTCTATCATATGTTCTGCTATGGATAAATTATTTCTTCTCTGATTTTTTCTTCGGTTTCTCTGGTACGATCTTGTCCATGAAGAGTATGCCGTCCAAGTGATCGATCTCGTGCTGGATGATGACCGCATTGAAATCCTTGTATTTCTGCTTTTGCTTCTTTCCTTTCGTATCCATAAATTCCACATGGATGCCTTTATGTCTCCTCACTATCCCTGTGCAGTTTGGCAATGAGATACATGCTTCTTCCCAGAGAATCATTTCCTTTGATCTGTCCACGATCTTTGGGTTGATCATGATGGTGGTTCAGAGGAGTTTATCTTTTTTTGGTTTTTTTTCTCGTTGGCTTGTAGCTATAATCCTTATATTCTCTCCCACTTGCGGTGCAGCCAATCCTACTCCTTTATTTTCTCGCATCGATACCAAAAGCTTGTCGCAGAATTCTATCAGTTCTTCTGTAATTTCTTCCACTTCGTCAGAAACACTCCTCAATATAGGATTGTTCATTCATGTCTGTACTTTTTTGATGGGATACTTCATGCTTTTTTTCCTTGATTTATTAATTAAATGATTCCGAATTACGAATTACTAATTCAATATTTCTTATACAGACATAATAAAATCTTTTGGCAATTCAAGTTTTTCGCTCCATATAATAGTAAAAATAGCCAAAATGTCTAGTATGTATATTCTGCTTGAAAAAGGATACCAAATATCTATAAGTTTACATTGTAAGTATTCAACCACGTAAGAAAATCCGTTAATCAGACTCTGTGGAGAGATGGCAGAGTGGTTGAATGCAGCTGCCTTGAAAGCAGCCGATCGGGCAACCGGTCCGTGGGTTCAAATCCCACTCTCTCCGCCATTTATCACTTGAATCTTGTATGATCAAATTTAACCGCGTGAACTACTTCAAGTTTGTGTTGTCGTTATTTTTCATTGTGTTCTTTATTTTTGTTATCGCAAGCGCAGATCTGTTTGAGAACAATCAAGAACAACTAGCAATCAATTCAAGTTTTATCGAAAGTGATGATGGACTTTCTTACGCAATCAACTTGGATACTATCAATGTGGATATAGATACCAACAATAATGGTGTCATCCAATATACGGTCCAAGAATGAGATACTTTACTCAAGATAGCAGGGGTTTTCGGAACCACTGTTTCTAGCATCAAAAAAGAGAACAATCTCAAAAAAGAAACTTTAGATCCAGGACAGGTATTGAAAATCTCCGAACAGGTAGATGGTATTTTCTATACTATCAAGGATAAAATCAATGTTCTTGTTTTTGCTAATCAGTATGGATTAAATCTTCAAGACTTGATGACTTTGAACTATGTCCAAGATGAATCTGAGATTTTCACTCCAGGACAAGACGTCTATATCAATATTACCAAGGAAAAAGCGTATGATATCTGACTTCTCGAGAGACCAAAGCCAGTGATCATACCGAAATCAACCATTACTTATAGGCCTACTATCAATAAATCCGGTAAACCTACCTCTACCGTCAAAAGAAACACTACCGTTACGGTATCATCTGATAATGAAGGAGATAGCATGAATACCGATAAAGGAACCATCATTTCCAAGTGGACCTACACCAAAAAGATCAAGAATGGATTCTATGCGTGATATTGTACATGGTATGCAGCTATCATCAGTCCTAACATCTTCCCATACACTAGCGATACGGTTCAAGATAGACCGTTTGGAGGTGATGCAAGGGAACGGTGTAGTAACGCAAAGAAAGCTGGATTCAGAGTCGGAAGCAAACCAGCTGTGGGAGCGTTGATCGTCTATAGCAGATTGAGATCTAGCGCTGGTCACGTGGGTAAGGTCATCAATTATTATCCAGAGGACGGTAAGATGATTATCAGAGATATGAACTATTTAGGAAAATTCATTGTCACCGAACGTCGAGAAAATACCAATAATGGCAAGATCAGTTGTTATATCTACGGTAAATAAAAATTTAGCTTAAAGCCTAAAGCTTGAAGTTTGAAGCCATTGTTGAGTTTATGTGTTGAAAAAGTCATATATATTTCTATAAGAGGTCTACTGTGCATTACAGTAGATTTCTTTTTATTCTTTGCATATCTATTCATGAGTTATTTCAATCAGAAAAGATTGTATTCTCCTAGCTTGAATTCTGGGTCATATACATCTGCTTCATCATATCCATACGGACAGAAAAATAGGAAAAAGAAAATAACCTTCTGGCTTCTTGCTGCGTTCATTTTCTTCGTTGTCGTTTTCGGATTCCGATTTACGAGGAATGTTCTCATAGATTTGCCTAATGTCAGTCAAATCAAGGATATGGTGTTCAATGAAGCTACGCTTATCCAGGATAGGAACGGGGAGACGCTATATAGGCTTTTTGAAGAAAATAGACAATACGTCACCTATACTGGCATTTCACAAAATATGGTCAATGCTATCGTTGCTCTTGAAGACCAACGTTATCGAGAACATAATGGCCTGGATACTATGGGTATGATCAGAGCTGCGGTAAAAGCTGTCGTAAGCCCTGGTTCTAGAGTCCAGTGAGCTTCTACTATTCCTCAACAGTTGGTTAGAAACCTTCTCCTTACCAAGGATAGAACCGTTGTGAGAAAGGTCAAGGAAATCTTGTTGACTAGCAAGTTGAGCGGTGTTTTGGAAAAGATGATCCGCAAGGAAAAAGGAAATATTTCTGCTTCAGAGCTTCGCAAAGAGATGAAAGAGAGAACACTTGAATTATATCTCAATTATATCACTTTCTGAAATAATGCGTATTGAATAGAAGCTGCAGCTTTGACATATTTCAATAAATCTGCTTCAGGGCTCAATATTCTCGAATCTTCTATCCTTGCCTCTATCCCTAAGTGACCGTCATTGTATAATCCATACAAAAATAGGGATTTGGTAGTGGGTGAATTCAAGGTCACCGATTCTAATGACAACCCTGTGCTCTTTTCTGGCGATGTCCAAACTGCTGTCATGCAAAAATTCACACAGATACTTACTAATGCTGATCTTTCCGATAAGAAAAACAATAATGCTGTCGTCAAATTCATAGATGGCATAGGATCTTTCACTATCACCGTCTGATGATCTACCTTGAATGTGAAGTATATCAATGGAAGAAAGGATCTTGCTCTCAATAGGATGTACGAAGACGGCTATATTACGGAAAATGAACTCAAGGATGCTATTATTCAAGGTATTACTATAGAATTCCGCAAGAATGTCATGGAAATCAAGGCTCCTCATTTTGTTTGGCGGGTCATCGAAGAACTCGAAAAAAAATATGGTACAGGGACATTGAATAAATGATGATTCATCATCAAGACTACCCTTGATAGCAAGATACAACAAGTCGCTGAAGATGCGATCATAGCAAACAACAATGTTTTGCAAGATAATGGAGCCAATAATAGCGCCATGATCTATCTAGATACCAAAAACGGTGATGTGCTTGCGTATGTAGGATCCATCGATTATTTCAACACCAGCATCCAGGGACAGAACGATATGGTCAGAAGACCGAGACAGACAGGATCTTCCATCAAGCCGCTTATCTACGCATTGGCTCTGGAAAAACTTCCTTTGACCATAGATACTCCTATTTACGATATTCCATTCAAGATTTGAGGAGATCAACCAAACAATGCTGATAATAAATTCGAAGGAATCTTGCCGCTCAAATGGGCTCTTTGACATAGTAGAAATATCCCTGCAGCAAAAGTTATCACTGCGCTCGGCGGTGAGGTTGTCGCTAAGCCGTTCCTCAAGAAACTAGGACTTGAATCCATCAATGACAATACTGAATACGGATATCCTCTTGCGCTTGGTGCCGCTGAAGTCACTATGCTTGAGTTCGCCAATGCATATTCTCATTTAACTACTTCCACCCCAGCGATTATCGACCCTATCTTGGAAGTGAGATCAAGAGATGGTTCTATTCTTTATCAAAAAACTGGTGAGCATCTTCAGGATGAAGTCATCAAGCCAGGTATACGTTCACTCCTTCGAAAAATACTTGCGGATCCTGCGAATAGGATTCCAGGACGGGAAAATAAGTTCACGGTTTCTTGATTGAAATATGCTTTGAAGACAGGAACTTCCAATGCCAAGACCGATAGAGGCAATCGTGCAAGAGATGGTCGATTGGCTGCGTACACTCCAGATAAGGTCATGATGTTTCGAGCAGGAAACGCTGATGGTACTCCTATGAACACCAACGCATTTTGATGAACTATCCACGCCAATCCTGTGAAAAAGATATTCACTCGATTGAAATCCAACAACTATGTTACCAATGGCGATATTCCAGAAGCTGATTTGATGAGCGTCTCTATCTCCAAGATTTCTGGAAAGGCAGCTGGTCCAAATACTCCAAAAGAATTTGTCGTAAGCACGCTCAAATACAAAAACTCTCCAGGTCTCGCTGAAGATGAAGGAGCTACTCCTATCACCTTTGATGGTGCATGCAATGGAGCGGTCAGCCCATATACTTTCGGTGATAATATCAAGAACTGATATTTCATCAAACCGACTACTTTCATGCCCAATGGTATGGATCTCGCTGAGATCACTCAACGATGGAATGAATCCACTGCGTATGTATCTGGTGGCGTTTCGACAACAGGATCTTCCTTTAGTAGTGGAAGAGTTTTCTACAACTACACTAATATCTTCGCTCAGATGCCTACACAAATGTGTCCAGGCGTTGCAGAGAAACCTGATGCCAACATTATTGTCGGTGTAAGTTCTCCCTCTGCAAATGCTACGATAAATTCGCAATTCTCTCTTTCTTATAGCGTTAGCGGACCTAAGAATATCAGAAAAGTTATGGTGCTTCTCAATAAGCAACAAATTGCTACCTTTGACTATCCTTCAGGAAATACCAAGACCGTGAATGATACTAAACAGATCACCATCAGTGGAACAGGATTTAAAAACAATGAATATACTTTGGATGTCATCGCGTTTGATTTTGCAGGATTCTCTAACAAGGCTAGCATACCTGTTCAGCTTGTTCTTGGCTCAGCTCCGACACAACCTACTGCTCCTGATACTGCAGCTCCTACTATCTATACTGCGGGCATCAAGGTAGCAAAAAATGCTGATGGCACATATAGCGTCATCATTCCATTGAGAGATGTGACAGCAGTCGTGAGCGGTAAAATCACGAGAAATGGAACGCAATTATATGAATTCAAAAATAGCATTTCTACTGCTGACTTCCAAATCGCAGAGCTTGGTCCTGTTGTCGTGACTGCTGCAGACCCTGCAGGGAACCAATTGAATCAGACCATCGACTTAAGCACATATCTGAAATAATACTTTCTATTGGCTATGAAAAAAAGAGGGCAATCGTCCTTCTTTTTTATTTACTTTTTTTACCGTGAATAAGTTCCAATTCCCCCTTTTCATTTTCGATTATTGCCGTGCATTGGGTCACTCGATCACCGGTGTTGAAGTATTCTAGATTATCTTTTTTCACATGATCGGGAAGGTGATAATGTCCTATGATGATACCATCGCATCATTTTTTTTCTGCCAATTTTAATGCTTTTCTCTGGAGTGTTTTTTTCGGAAAGAGATGTTTTTTGAATCGAATTTTCAGTCTTTCCGCAAAAGGTATATATCCTTTTTTCCCCATATGTTTGTTGAATAGCTTTTCTCAGAGATAGACTAACGTATAGAAAAGGTTAGCCAATTTGCCCAATCGTACGATGTGGTGGTTTATGAAGTCAAATCATTCACCGTGGGTCAGATAATATGTTTTTTTATTTTCGGTCGTAAGCATATACTCACTCACGATACTCATGTTCGGAAAATGCAAGTGATGGAGTTTCCTGATGAACGCATCATGATTGCCTTTTATGTAGATCAATTTCATTCCTTCGTTCATTTGCTCGATGATATAATTCACCACATTTGTCTCTTTTTCTGTCCATTTCCCGAGAATATTCAGCTGTCGAAAGTCGATGAAATCTCCATTGATGATTAGTGTCTCTGTTATGTGTTTTTTCAAAAACTCCAGAAGATGCTCGGCCTGCGAATTCGGTTTTCCTAGATGGATATCTGAAATGACTATGGTTCTGTATTTCATTTCTATTATCTTATTCTATTGTAAAAGGTTTGATGGATAGTTTCCATTGAGTATCACAAGTGGGGTTATGGTTATGATGTTGTTGTCTGCACATGATGATCCGTCGCTTCCTGTTCCTCCTAATCCACACGTTCGTTTGAACATATCCTGTAGATTTATCGTGTTTTCGTATCCTGCTCCGAGCAATGTTGTTATCTGATCAATTCTTCCTTGTGTCGGTGTCGTCGGTGTATTGAGCATCGTTATCTTTCCTTGGAGATGGAGTTTGTGCATGAATGGATTCAATGCTTGTCATGCTAATAAACCATTGATGATGAAATTGCCTTTGATATAGAGTCCTGAACTTACTCATGGCGTATCAGGGAATCCATCTTCATCGAAATCGATCGCTGATATCGGATCAGAAGGTAGATATAGAACTCACTTATCTATAAATATATCCAATGCTGATGAACTACTATTCATTCATCCTTCCAATGTCACATCACCATTTCTTACGATGATAGTTTTATTTGCATGATAATTGTTTGAGAGATCTATAGTCAAATTGTTCCCTATCACACAGATGATGTCTTGTGTCGATGGTCATAATGTTGTGCTCGTATACAATTCCTGCCCTTGGCAAAGTTCCTGAGATTTCTCTTTTGCAAAATTTATGATCGTCGATGAATTGATATCGCTTCCATTATAAATGATAGTTTGTTGTTTCAGGTTTCCTAAAAATGATGTCCTCTCTTTTTCGTCGATAGATTTCGGCAATCCAACACTTCCTTTGATGATGATGTTCCGCATAGTTTCCATGGCATTTCCGCTGGTTGTTATAGTGGCTCCCCATCCTGGATTATTCGATACTATCAAATCTCATGAATAGGTGAATCCGCTATTGATGGATCCTCATGAATTCAGATAGGCAATCAATGCTTCGTGTCCTGAGAGCGTTCCTCCTACGAATCCTATTCCTCAGTTGCTATCATAGATATATCACATTGGAATTTTGTTATCGAAATACTGAAAACTATTTGCCATGGATGCGACAATCTTATTGTCCTGATAATTCAGATCTGTTCCTGCTACGAGATATCCTGTATGACCTCTTCGCACATAGGTGATAGCTCCGAATATCCCATAGTTTGTTCCACTATCGCATGTAGTATAGAGTCCTCATGAGAGCTCTAGATTGTAGTATGACCCATTCTGGTTTTTCAATAATGTTAATGTCTGTTGGTCGAGCGGTCGCACTCTTTTCCCTCTTTGTGAATTGAAATACAATCCTCTCAATTTCTTTGTACATGTTTTTTGATGTGTTCATAATCTGACGGTTTGTTGGGTCGATTCTGTCGGCAATCGGAAAATGCTTCCTGGAAAATTATTTCCTGGCGCGTTGAAATGTACAATCGAAAACCTATCTGCAAATGCTGAAATATCGATATCGGAAAATTTAAGCACCATGTCTGCTTGGCTTATTGCATACAACGCTCCTACGATTACTCATACAACGACAAGTATCTTTTTTTTCATTTTTTGGTCCGGAATAAAATCCCTACTGTAAGTATAGTCATAAAGCATCTTTTTGTCAAAAAAAACTGGGTATTTGACAGATATGGACAATGTCTTCTTTGTGATTTTTTTGTCATGGTCTTTCAAAAAAATATTTTCTTTATCCTGACCTCTGAGAAAGCATTCTTCCAAAAACTTTACCATATTCTGATTCTACGGATTGACTTTTTTTCAAAAATTTTCTTGCACGTGGTATGTTTTCGTGAGTTTGGACTCTTGATACCTACTCTAAAAATATTGATAAAAAAGTATAAAAAAGTCTTGCAATGTCTGGGTATTTTGTTATAAGATACTCCGCACAGTTTTTTTTACACAAAAAAAGCAGTGTTTATGATGTGGTATTTAACAATAGTATAGTATATTACGTTTATTATAAAAACAATAAATCTTTTTAAAGGCTAAAAATGAATGCCTTGGGTAAAAAGGTGGATGAAGGACGTGATTGGCTGCGAAAAGCTTCGGTGAGGTGCCAATAACCGCTTGTAACCGTAGATTTCCGAATGGGGCAACCTATCCTGTATACCAGGATGTCAAATGAACCACAACCGTGTGAAGTGAAATATCTCAGTAGCACGAGGAAAAGAAATCGTAATGAGATTCCCTTAGTAGTGACGAGCGAACAGGGAAGAGCCCAAACCTATATAGTGTAAGCTGCTAGGCGTTGCTATATGAGGGGTTGTAGGGCCGCTTTGGATTCTCTAGCAAGAATCCGAGGAGAGTGTATTTTGTTAGGAAAAGCTTCTGGAAAGGAGCACCATAGAAGGTTATAGTCCTGTATTCGAAAACAAAATATCCCCTTAGCGGTTCCTGAGTAGTGTCGAACACGAGAAATTCGGCATGAATCTGCCCAGACCACTGGGTAAGGCTAAATACCTTTTTACACCGATAGCGCATAGTACCGTGAGGGAACGGTGAAAAGAACCCCAGGAAGGGGAGTGAAATAGATCCTGAAATTTTTAGCCTACAAGGGAGTGGGAGCTCGCAAGAGTGACCGCGTACCTATTGACGAATGGGTCAGCGAGTTATTGGCAGTAGCAAGGCTAAGGCAGGTATAGCCGGAGCCGTAGGGAAACCGAGTCTGAATAGGGCGACTAGTTGCTGTCAATAAACCCGAAGCGTGACGAGCTACACATGGGCAGGTTGAAAGCATGGGAAACTATGCTGGAGGACCGAACGGTTTGGTGCTGCAAAACCTTCCGATGACCTGTGTGTAGGAGTGAAAAGCTTATCGAGTTACGTGATAGCTGGTTCTCTCCGAAATGTATTTAGGTACAGCTTGCAATCAAGATCTCATAGAGGTAGAGCTCTTATACGGCTAGGGGTGTCGAAAGGCATTACCAAACCTTGTTAAACTTCGAATGCTATGAGGAATATTGCAAAGTGAGACTGCGGGGGCTAAGCTTCGTGGTCAAAAGGGTAACAGCCCAGATTTCTAACTAAGGTCCCAAAAGTATAGCTAAGTGGAAAAGGAGGTGTTTTTGCTCAAACATCCAGGAGGTTTGCTTAGAAGCAGCAATCCTTTAAAGAAAGCGTAATAGCTCACTGGACAAGCGACGATGCGCCGAAAATGTAAGGGGGCTAAGCTATATACCGAAGTTGAAGGACTACCTTTGGTAGTCGGTAGGAGAGTGTTCTATTTGGATTGAAGGTCGGGCGTGAGCTTCGACTGGACTATATAGAAGTAAAAATGCTGACATAAGTAACGACGCAAGGCGAAAATCCTTGCTGCCGAAACCCTAAGGATTCCTACGCAACGTTCATCGTCGTAGGGTTAGGCGAGACCTAAGGCTCACCCGGAAACGGGGTGTCGATGGATAGCTGGTTAATATTCCAGCCCCTATGCATTCAGTGATGCGGTGACGCATTGGGATGTGTGAGAGCCCACTAAGAATGTGGGTCGAAATGGCAAGATTATGCAGAGGTAGGCAAATCCGCTTCTGTTCTCGAGCCTGATCGGAATTGAAGTCTTCGGACTGATTGATTCTCATAGTTCTGGTGCCAAGAAAACCCGCTAAACTTATGGGTGCATAGCTCGTACTCAGATCAGACACATGTAGGGTAGTAGAGAATACTAAGGCAATCGAGACAACTAATGATTAAGGAACTTGGCAAATTAGCGGGCGTAAGTTAGCAATAAGCCCTGCCTGAGCAATCAGGTCGCAGCGAATGACGTGGGGGGGACTGTTTATCAAAAACACAGCTTCCTGCTAACTCGAAAGAGGATGTATAGGAAGTGATGCCTGTCCAATGCCAGAATGTTATGCTCTCTTGTGCAAGCTCGAGAGTTAAGCACTGGTGAATGACGGCCGTAACTATGACGGTCCTAAGGTAGCGAAGTACCTTGTCGGGTAAGTTCCGACGCGCATGAATGGC
>CAZIVH010000006.1:0-3610 GCA_964542965.1 uncultured Candidatus Peribacteria bacterium
TTTTCAGCTCTTTGATTTGTTTCAGCGTGACGATATCCGGATACAAGTAGAGGAGTCTGTACTGAAAATTTCATTTCAGCTTATCCAGCTTTTTCAACAATTCCAATAATTTCGGCTCTCCATACAGATCGCTTCCATATCTCGTCGTATCTTGCGCTATCAAAATAATTTCTTGGATGCCGTTTGCGATCATCTGCTTCGCTTCGTTCAAAATCTGTTCCATCGGGAGAGAACGTTGTTTTCCTCTGATGTCTGGGATGATGCAAAAGGTGCAGTGGTTGTCACATCCTTCGGCTATTTTCAAATATTCATATTTCTGATCAATATTCGTGTAGACTCTCGGTGATGTCGGAAACTCAAATTCACCATACACTTTGCTATCATATCATTTCAATAATTCTTTTATTCATACGCTATTCATATCGCTTCGCGACAAATAATGGAGACCAGATGGATTAGACGGGTTGGATGAGATAGGTCCTATTCTATCTATTCCGTCCATTCCGTCTATTTTCATGAGCTTTTTGTAATACTGTACAGCACATCCAAGCAAATACACAGTCTTTCCCGCTTCCAAAAGCTGTTGCACTGTTTCATCAGCTTCGTCTCTTGCAGACGAAATAAATCCACAGGTATTAACAAATACAAATTTCGTCTCTTTATCGAAGGGATCGGCAAAATAATTCAGCTGAATTTCAGGTGTCTTCAAACTCATATCAAAAAGTCTACCAAGAAAATATTGGCTATCGACCAGATTCTTGGTGCATCAGAGGTTGATGAGGGAAAAATTGAGTGGTTGCATTTATGTCGAGCTAAGTACTGAAGTAAGAATAGTGTCCATAATTACGATCGGGTTGGGAGTGGGTACAGTTTGGTCAGTGTCATGATGGTGTTCCATAGATGCAAGGAAACATTTTTTTTGCTCTGTATCAAGATGATTGATGCGTTGTACGATAGACATAAACAATTGGTTATTTTTCCAATATTCATCTATCTCTTCTTCACTTGCTTGAGCAAAATTATCTGATCTCATGATATAACAGGCACCATTGTTGAAATAATGTTTCATTACTCTCAGCTGTTTGGATCACTTAGTCAATCAGAGCTTATCGAAGCATACTTGTGCAAGTGATAGGAATTTCATGCGTTTGATAGTATAGTCTTCGTTAATGAAAAGCACACGAGCAACCTCTTCTGAAACATCAGCTTCGTCAAATGAGTCTGACTTAGCGAAACGATGTATGCCTTTTTTGGGAGTGTTTATCATAGCAATAGAGAGAAAATGAAATAACATACCTAGACTATAGAAAAAGCACCCCCGATTGCAATCAGGAACGATATATTTCAATGATTTCCAAAAAAAGTCCTCAAAAATTTGACAAATCGAGGGGGGGGATTATAATTAGGTGTATTTAGTTTTAAATGTATTATTTTATACCAATGACTGATTCCAAAAACACTATCAACAAAAATCATCCAAGAATCAAAGCTCGCACTCCTGAACAGCAGCAGTACAGAGATGATCTTGCAAAAAATTTACAACAAGAGCGTAAACTATGACCAGTAGGAGAATTACTTGCAGAACATAGACTTGATGAATCAAAAAATAGTATAGAATATATACTTTTGACATGTGGTTATACTTTGCAGGGAGCAAATAAGCTGATTAATGCAAAAAAATGAGAATATGTCGTAGAACATTTAGATAAATTCGAGTGACTTGATTATAGTGCCATTGCGAACAAACTGATAGGAGTGGGAGAATGGAGATATGTCTCAGAAAATCTAGATAAATTCAAGTGACTTGATACTACGGTAGTAAATAGGCTGATTGATGTATATAGAAGTAGAAGAGATGGTCATGATAGAAATCTATGTAAATATATCGCAGAGAATCTAGATAAATTCGAGTGACTAGATCATGTAGCTATTGCAAACAAGTTGATAGAAGCAGGGCAATGACAATATGTTGCAGAAAATCTAGATAAATTCAAGTGACTAGATCATGTAGCTATCGCAAACAAGTTGATAGAAGATGGAATATGAGTATATGTTGCAAAAAATCTAGATAAATTCAAATGACTAGATCATGTGGATATCGCGAACAAGTTGATAGAAGATAGAGAATGAAGATATGTCACAAATAAATGAGCGTGTATTGCAGAGAATCTAGATAAATTCGAGTGACTAGATCATGTAGCTATTGCAAACAAGTTGATAGAAGCAGGGCAATGACAATATGTTGCAGAAAATCTAGATAAATTCAAGTGACTAGATCATGTAGCTATCGCAAACAAGTTGATAGAAGGGGGGAAATCATGGTATGTTGCAAAAAATCTAGATAAATTCGAGTGACTTGATGGTAATATAGCAAACAAGCTGATTAATGTAAAGGAACGTGAGTATATTGTTGGTATAAAACGATGAGGATATGTTGTAACCAATTTAGATAAATTCAAGTGACTTAACAGTACTGTAGCAAACAAGTTGATAGAAGCAGGGCAATGACAATCTGTCGCAGAGAATCTAGATAAATTCGAGTGACTAGATCATGTGGATATCGCGAACAAGTTGATAGAAGATAGAGAATGACAATCTGTCGCAGAGAATCTAGATAAATTCAAGTGAGTAGATCATGTGGATATCGCGAACAAATTGATAGAAGCATGGCAATGAAAATATGTTGCAGAAAATCTAGATAAATTCGAGTGAGTAGATCATGTAGCTATCGCAAACAAGTTGATAGAAGGGGGGAAATCATGGTATGTTGCAAAAAATCTAGATAAATTCGAGTGACTGGATCAGTATGTAGCAGATAAATTAATCAAGACATGATATGCTCAAGATGTTAGAGAAAATATTTCTAAATTTAGTTCATCCAACTAGTAGTAGCTGTTTTGTTGATATATTATAGATACAACAAATATTAAAATCACTCTTCCAAACAATAGAAAAAACCTCCCGTACGGGAGGTTTTTTACTCTATAAAGTTTTCTAATTATTCCTCTCAAAACACCTCTTCCACTCCATCCTTCAGACTATATCACTGCATAAATTCCTTGAGGTGAGGTTTTTGCTTAAGCAATGTTTCTATGCTTTGCAGCAGCGAATCGTAGTCTCCTGATTTTGGATACACGTAGGTGATCGGATCTAATAAGCCTGTCGGTCTGATGATCTGCTCGACGACTTTATCGGAAAGATTCAATTCATACTCAGCCGGCGTAGCGGATAGGAAGATAGATTTAGCATCTTTTTTATGTTTCTTGACCAACGTAAGCATCTGATTTTCTCCACGTGCAGCTTTCATATTTTTGTATTTGTTGTAGATCTCGATATGGGTATTTGAAACGTTCGCGTCGAGGTCAAACGCTTGATCCGGCATAATATTTTCCATATCGACCCGACCCAAGATTCCTTCGAGCTCCTCGAATCTCAGCGGTCTGTGGTCGATCGCTGAAGGTAGTCTGAATCAGTATTTGATGAGGTTCGTCTTTCTCGCTCTATCGCCGCTTGGCATTGCTCTCAGCTGCGGAATAGTCATATGCGATTCATCGATGATGAGGAGGAAATCGTCCGGGAAGTAATCGAAAATCGTGTTCGGAGGCTCTCC
>CAZIVH010000006.1:3710-30826 GCA_964542965.1 uncultured Candidatus Peribacteria bacterium
ATAGGTTTATATTGCATGCGCAATAATTGCTTCTTCAACTCCTTGAAATCATATTCCTTGCCGACTTCGAGCTGCAGGCAGTTCTCCTCGAAAAACCTCTTTTGTCCTAAGCCGTAGAGTGACGATGCTGATGCTACTACTATTACATCTTTTCTGGTGAGTAATGACGCCATCGTCGCTAATCTATACATCTCGATCTCCTGGTTGATGGTCGCTTCTTTTTCGATATATACTCCTTGATCCGGCAAGTAGCTTTCTGGCTGATAATAGTCGAAGTAGGAGACAAAATAATGTACGGCGTTGTTCGGAAAAAAATACTTGAATTCCGTCGCGAGCTGCGCAGCAAGTGTTTTATTATGCGAAATAATCAGTGTAGGTTTCTGTATGTGTTGGATGATATTCGCCATGGTAAAGGTCTTTCCCGTACCGGTCGCTCAGAGGAGTGTGACTTTCTTTTTGCCGCTCTCGAAGGTTTTCTTGATCTGTTCGATAGCTTGCGGCTGGTCTCATCCTGGTTTATAGTTTGATTGGAGCTGAAACATATAAATTAATTAAGAATTAAGAATGAAAAATGAAAAATGTTGGAATTGTTAGAATAGACTATAGCATATTACAATAGTTCATAATATGATCAATCACCATTATTCACTTGTCCTCGAATGAGGGTTATCAATTATTCATTTTTCATTACATATATATAGGAAATTCATTCGTGAATTCCACAGGTAAATAACGTAATGATACGATATTTATTATTGATATTTGTCTATATATCAGTATAGGGATACGACCAAAACAAAATGATTATGATGAATAGTAATGAAAAAAAAGGTACACTCGTGTATACTAGCGAGCAGAGAGATCGTAAAAAGAGTAATGAACAAAAGCAAACGCACGTTAGGAAAAAACGTGACCGAATTCACGATGAAATATTGGGAGAATTCTCCAGATATGGCATAAGGGTGCGCTATTAATGTATTATGAGTAATGTTATAATTCGTATCTTATAAGGTAAGTGCGGATTTTTTGTATAAATTTATTATTGACATAGATATAAAAATATATACAAACACAAAACAATAAAAAACAAAAAAATGAGAAATCTATTGATTTTTGCAGCTGTTGCTGCTTTATTATTCGCATCGTGCTCAGGTAGAAATAGCCGGAGACACAATATTATCGGTGAGGTAACTGATCTTACGGTCGATAGTTGCCGGTATGATGAAACAGGAAATATACTTTATTTTTCTAATGGAAGCATAGCGGTAAAACGCTTCAAGGGAGACGATAAAGTGATTATTGCTATTGATGGTAGCGATACCATAAAGAAAGATGGAACTATCACTCTCAAAAGGGTTATCGAAATCCTTGATGAAAAGTGTACGCCAGAGCCATATTCCTTGATTTGTTTGCGTCAGTTTAAACAGGTAATCCAAAAAGAATCGCTTGATAGTAGTTTCGTAAATACATTGGAATCAGGTGATTATTATGATTTTTATTTACGGTCCTATAAGGTTTCGATAAATGTAAGGGGCTATGTCCCTTTTGAAAGTAAAGGAGAAATCTATATTACTACCGTTAATATTGTAGGAGAGTCTGTTGCTGACTTCTGTTCAAACAAACAAGAATGGTCCTATGAACAGAAAAAAGAGATCCTTCAGCTATTGTTAGCTAAAAAATCCACCACGTACAAATCTTCTGAAAAATCTACCACGAAAACATCTGATATACAAGATGAAAAATATTGGCAAGATGCCAGAAAGGAAATAATTAGTGGTGTCATGGATGAGTTTAACAAGTAACGAATCATTGAAAAGGTTGGGAATATTTCCTGACCCTTTTTTGTTGAAAAATATTATAAAAAAACTCACCGAAGTGAGTTTTTCACCCCTGCGATGCAGGGATATGATAAGCATGGTTATGCTTCTAGTCCTTGAATTTCTCTTTCAATCTCTTGATAGTCTCTTCTCTCTTCGCTAATCTAGCTGCTTCTCTTTCTGCTGCTATCTCTTCTCTAGTTTTCTTTACTTTTGCGATTTCTTCGCTTGTTTCTTCTTTTTTGGATCCTTTTTTGTTCTTAGCTAATTTTTCAGCTTCTTCAGGATCTTGCTCTATTTTGACTATGACTTCTTTCTTGATCTCTTTGTAAAGGAATGGGACAGTGAAACTTCCAAGTGCAGAAATCTTTTTCTTGAGCTTGAAGAAATGTGGTTCTATCTCAGTACCATAGATTTCGTTTATCTTGGTGGCTATGTCGTTTTCGTCGACTTTTGCATAGAGTGTTCCATCTGCGTTAGCTTTTCTGATGAGAGTAATACCTTCGTCGTTGTGAAGCTTGACGAAAAGGTCTTCTAAACCATGAGCCTTTTTCTGTCTATCGACTTCGGCAGCCTTCATCTTCTGGGCAAATTTGTTCTTGTTCATGGAATCCGCTAATACGGCCATATTTTTTGGCAATAAGACATTCCTAGCAAATACAGGTTTTACCCTAACGATTTCGAATTTTTCTCCGAGATGTTTGTCATTTTGCAAGAGGATGACTTCTATCGTCTTATTCTCTACTTTTCTCTTTGGCATTGGTATGATAAAAAACAATTAAAAAATTAACAAAAAAATTGCGTGAAAAATATATACGAATTCCGATACCGATTTCAAATGAAAATCGACATTTTATTCCAATTCACCGGTTCCCTTGATATTGACCTCTTTTATCTGGATGTTTGCCTTGAGGAGAATATCTTGAAGTGTCGCTTGTGCATTGGTTTTTGCATCTTCTAAGATGCCTCCGCTCAATGCTTCCTGGAGCATGAGCTCGCTTGCTTTTTCTCTGAGCGTGTTTTCCATTTCTATATCCTTTTGGGTAACGATCCCGAGTTGTGCACTTTGGGTCTCTCCGGTAAGTGCGATTCAGAATATTTCAGGTTCTCCCAATAGTATAGTTACGGTTCCATCACGGGATACGGCGATATCTCCTGTGGCGATATCCTTGATGATATATCCTGCGCTTACTATCCCTTTTACTTCCAAGATCATTTTGTCCTTGAATAACGCACTATTGATGATATCGTCAGCGCCAATATCAGGAGTGAGAGAAATTAATTGTTGTTCTCCTTCAATAGTCTTGGTAAAAGATTTGTTGACGGTTTCCAATTTTTCTACTTTGGTAAGTTCGGTCATGATCGAATCGGTGGTTTTTTTGATGACTGTTGCTCATTTATATTGCAACCGTAGCCAAAAACCATATACACACACGAGCACTACCAGGAGGATTACGAGGTATTTCAAAAGACGTTTCATGATATATACGATAAAACAATAAAACGACAAAACGAGTAAACGCTGTCATTTAACTATAATAGGTAATTGAGTATGAAAAACAAACGGAATTTCATAAAAAGATACTGGATACGATTGACGATAGGACTTCTGATCATAGCATGAATACTTATGGATATGTGAACTCGGCATAATGATGAACTGAGCGTATGCTGAGGTGATCAATGCTTTGCGGTAGAGGTTGCTCGTACGCAGGAAGAACATCAAATATGATTGATGTATCGTAAATCGATGTCTGCATCATCAGGGATGCTCTTTGTGTTTGAAGCATCAGATATATATAATTTCCGGATGAAAAATACTCTGATTCCGTTGGATATGCTCCGGATCGACGAGAACAATAAGGTTGTAAAAGTAGTTACCGCACAGCCGTGCACAGCTGATCCTTGCCCTACCTATAATCCTTGAGTGATGGCAAAATATGTCCTGGAAATCAATGCGTGAATGGCAGCAAAATATAGTATTACAGAATGAACGAAAATGGAATTCGTGAATATACAATAATACAGACGGATTAAATTGATAATGATGGAATAGAAACCTATTCTATCTAATCCATCTCTCCCATCTAAATTTATATAGTAATAAAGCGGTTTTGTTACCAAAAAAACAGAGACTAACAGGCAAAGACGTTATCTTTATGACCAGAAAAAGGCAATATCTCAGCCAGGGATTGTTCTGATTTTTTTATATCAAGCAATATCCCAATATCAAATATAACCAATTTTCTTGTCACGTTACCATAAAGCTCTCCAAAAGATCGGTGTTTAGACATATGATCAAGAGGGCGATCATTCAACGCATAGAGCAGCATAATCTCATGAAATATCCTATAAATGACGCGTTCTATAAATTTTTCATCGTTATCTCCAAGGATCGCATCCCAGAGATAGAGAAAAAAATTGCAAATTTTTCAAAAAAAGATACAATTAAGTATATCCAAGATGAATTCGAAAAATCATGGAAATGGGTCAATGATAGATTGTATCAGAAAAGAAATTAGAAATTGCTTTTATATGATTAGGGTATGCATATGAATATATTCAAGCGTTTTATCAAGAAGAGCTCGTCATTTTTTCAATCGCTCAAATCTGATAACAAGAGAGAGCTTTTGGAATTGGAAAAATTAGAGAGAAAACTCGAGGAGCAAAAAGAATATGAAAAAAAAGCGATGATTACGCCATTTGTCTTTACCAATAGGATGTTCATCAAATTCCGAGCATTCTGATTGCTAGTCGTGTTTCTGGGATTGCTAGTCTATCAGTCATTGAATATCATCTATCTGATTTTTATGGCGTACATTATTTCTCTTGCAGTAGAAGCTGTGATCGATTTTTTCCAGAAAAAGATAGGGCATAGAGCAATATCTATCATTATAGCGTACATATTGCTTCTGCTTGCCTTCTTGTGAGCGATGGTCTTTATCATTCCGTTCATCCTTGGGCAAATATCGGATATCATTACGATCTTTATCGGTAATATATCGGATTTTCAGGAGGTGCTGACAACCAAATCATTGACAGGTATCATCCAGGACATCCATCGATTACCGTGAAGTCTCAAAACAGGGATATTGAGTTCATTGGGGGATCCTACAGTAGTGGCAGGAGTGCAAAGCCAGTTGGAACAGAATATCGCTCAGATGGTGAGCGTGGGAACGTCTTATGCGAAAAATATAGGTACTATGGCAGTGAGCGCAGTAGGATCTATCGCTACATTCTTTACTCAGACATCCATTGTACTTACCTTATCCGTGCTGTTTTCTTTTCAGAAAGATTCAGTTATGAAATTTATAGCGAGACTGGGTGGTCAGAAAAAATATAAATTCATCTATATGAAGATAGAAAAAATCTACAAGCAGCTTGGCGTGCGATTGAAATCCCAGCTTATGCTATGCTTATTTATGGGCGTAGCGATGTATGCTATCCTATGGATACTTGCATTGTTTGGATTGGATCTTCCCCAAAAATGAGCGCTTGCGGGTATAGTAGCGATTACTGAATTGATCCCATATATTGGCCCGTTCATCTGATGAGCGGCTGCAGCATTGGTTGCATTCATTCATTTTGGACGATATGGGACATTGATTGTGATCGGATTCGTCATGTTGTTGCAACGATTGGAAAATAATGTGCTCATACCGTTATTGATGAACAAGACCTTGGGAGTCAATCCTATAGTAATTTTCATAAGTATGATCATCTGAGGGCTGATCTTGGGATTCCTAGGCATTTTGCTTGCTGTCCCTATCGCGGTTATCGTAACGCTCCTGATGGAAAAAACATTTGAAGAATAGATTGTCCGAAGGACGTAATTTGCCTTCGGCGTAATTCGCTCATTACATTCGTGTAATATACTTCGTGTAATGTGCTACGCGTAATATACTCATATGCTTGAGTTCACATTTTTTTTCATTACAATAAATTGCATCCGATAGGATATGTTACATCACGAAGTGATGAATTACGACCGTAGGTCATATTACTTTTAGCATATAAGTATGTGTATGAAAAAGAAATTCTTGCGATGGTACTATAAATTGCTTGGAAAGTTGGCTCACGGATATATAGAGAAACACAATCCCCAGATTATCGGGATCAACGGTAGTGTAGGGAAAACCTCCTGTCGCATGATCATCTATCAGACATTGCAGAGATTTTTGCCGAACAAGCATATCTACACCTCGCCAAAGAATTTCAATGGCGAACTTGGGATGTCGCTCTCTATTTTCCAGATAGAGAAACGAGAACCAAATATCATGAATTTCATCACAACCCTTTTCAAACTTATCCGAAAAAGATATTTCTGACACAAACATTATGATATTATCCTGCTCGAATACGGGATCGATCGTCCCGGGGAAATGGACTTTCTCGTAAGCATAGCTAAGCCGCATATAGGCGTTTTTACTGCAATAGACTCCGTGCATTCGGAGCAGTTCGGTAATCCGGCAGAAATAGCGAGAGAGGAAGTGAAAATGTTGAAAAACACTCTGGAAATAGGTTTTCTCAATGCTAATGATATGTACGCAATGCAGCTCAAGGATCAATTGCATATAGATTATCTGACCTACCAGACGGAAGGCAACGATATCACAGCAGACATCCACTTCAAGGACGAACTCTTCTATCTCGCTGATTTTAAAGGGTGAATCTGAGTGCAATTCTCTACCCGGATCAAAGAAAAGAAATATCATATTTCTACCAATATCCTCAGCAAGGCGAATTACGGCTATATAGGTGTAGCATTGGCTATCGCCGGCATTTTAGACTATAAATATGCCAAGCTAGAATCGAGGGCAGAGGATCCGATCCTCAGGAATGGGTCGCATGAGCTTTTGGAGATGAAATATCAGTTACAGCCGTGAAGGCTTTCTATCTTTCACGGTATCGAGAATAGTGTCATCATCGATTCTACCTATAATGCTTCACCGCTCAGCGTAAGAAAGATCATCAATACCGCATTCAATATCAAGATGCAGCTGTTCCCTCAAAGAAAGATTGTTCTCGTACTAGGCGATATGAGAGAATTGGGTGATCTGACAGAACGTGAACACAGAATGATTGCAGGATACGTTTCGCAAGTCGCAGACAAAGTAATCTTAGTAGGCAAATATATGACCGATTATCTTGCTGATGAACTTGAGAAGGTTGGGTATGACAAAAAAAATGTAGAGAAATTTTACGACGCCAATATCGCCGGTAAACATATCCAAAAACTCCTAAAAGAACCGGGAGATGAATATCTCATCGTGTGTAAATGAAGCCAGAATACTATCTATCTCGAAGAAGCAGTGAAACATTTCTTATTGAACTCGGAAGATCAGAAAGAACTCACCAGACAGTCAGATCGACGGTTGGCTACGAAGAAGAGATACTTTAAGTAAATAAATAAGGGAATATATTTTATATAGTACAATAATGGTATGAAGATATTGATTACCGGAAGTGCAGGATATATTTGAACCGAGTTAATAAAACACATATCTGATACGTATGAGATAGTGACCTTTGATATAAAAGATGGTCAAGACATATTGCGTTATGAACAATTAAAAGATACGATGAAATGATGTGATATAGTTGTGCATTTGGCGGCAATCAGATGACCAGACGAGACAAGATCTTTCCAGGAATATTTCGATATAAATGGTAAAGCGACCTTATATGTCGCTCAGGCTTGTGTAGAAAATGGCGTGAAAAAGTTGATATATACGAGTTCAACAGGATATTATGGAGTCGAAGTCGGTATTCCCTATATCAAACCCATAAAAGAATCTAATGCAATAATTTCTCAGCATGTGGGGGTAAATGATCTTCACTGCCGTGATTGTGATATCGGATATTCAACAAGCAAGGTAATCGCAGAACAGGTTCTTGCTAATTTTGGGTTAACAAAAAAACTGCATACGACGATATTGAGATTATGACCAATTGGAGGAAAATTATGAGAAAAGCGGTCTCTGGATGGAATTACCTTAAAAATAGAGAATACCATTCAAGCTATACAATTGGCGATAGAATCGGGTAAAGAGTTTCGATATGAAGCATTTACCATAACAGATGAGGTACCTAATGTGGATATTTCTAAGGCAAAAAGCGTTTTAGGATATGAACCATTATAAAAAAGAGCTCACCTTAGTTACGAAAAAGAGATATTTTAAATAATATTATCCATGAAAGACGATTGTATTATAGTTCAAAAATCACATATTCAATGAAAGGGCGCGTTTGCGACTCGTGATTTTAAGAAATGAGAAAAGGTCCTTCATCGGGATGTATCGTATACAATTTCCAAGGATAAATTTATGAAAATGTCGCCTGCAGAGAAAAAATATATTAGTTTTTTGAATGATAGATATACGATAATGCAATCGCCTGAAAAATATGTAAATCATTCTTGTGAACCGAATACCACAGCAAAGGATTTTTGCGATGTCGCAATCAGGGATATTAAAAAGGGTGAAGAGATTACAGGCAACTATATCGAAACAGAAGATAGTACAGAAGGGAAGATGAAATGCATATGCAAGAGTAAAAAATGTAAAAAATACATCTAATACTGTTTAGAAACTAGAAATTGAACATTAGAAATTATATCTATTCCTCTTCCTCTTCCTCCTCAGTTCCTGAGGAGTTTTTTAGTAATGGCATGAAACGGAAGTATTCGAGCAATTGGAGTCCGGTGAATCTTCCGACGAGGATGTTCAGGAAGAAAATCAGGAGGATAATTTCAGGGAAAGCCAGGAGCAGATGTTTCAATCCTGTCCGATAGAGGAGTCCATAGACGGAGAAAGAGACTGCGAGAAATTCGAAGAACGCCACTCGTCGTCATTTGCTGAAGAGCTTGAAGCCTTCATTGAAGACTTTGTCGCTCACGAGGGTGATGAAGATTATCGGGAAGATGATATAGCCGTTTGTGAAGATGCTGATATCTATCCGGTTCAACTTGAGTATACTATTGAATCCGAAGACTAGAAGGAGAATGAAAAAATAGAGTATGATGAGTAGCGCACTTTTTGCGTTGTGCAGGAGATACATTTTTTTGGTAAACAAACGTATCAATAATTTCGTGATGAATCATATAATCAGAAGTCATAAACTCAATGGGACTCCGAGGATAGACATGGAGACAGCAAAGAGGAGGGGACTATAAATACCGAAAACAGAGAATCCTACCATTTGTCTGAGAATGCTAACGACCAGCGCTCATAATGAAAGCACGAGAAAGAGTGTAATGAGTTCTATAGGGAATCCGTGATAGATGAGACGGTCTACGAGATAGGAGATCGGGAGATATTTTGGTGTTTCCTTGAAAGACATGGAAAATGGCGTGATATATCCTTCTTGATTGGTGATTTTTCCGAGAGAAAGTGTTGAAAGAAAATTGAGCAGTTTATCTTGCGGCAAGGTATAGATTTTTTCCAGCTCGATGGATTTGATCTGTTTTGCAAGTGTCCTTTTGAGGAAGTATTTGTTGCTATTTGTTGCGATGTAGATAGTTTTTCCGTGAAGATTCAGATCGTTGGAGAGGTGTATCTTCCCCAGAAGCTGAAGGAGAATGTCAAAATTGGAAGTATTGATGATGAGTATCGATGCTTTCTGGATCTCACTTATGTTGTCCATGATTTTTGTCGTGATTTCGTCTTCAGAGAATGTCTTATTTTCGGAGATGAAGATCTCTTGGAGGAGTGTTTTCTGCTTGTCGAGATTCTGCTGGAATCCTAGATCGAATTCATCGCCTTCAGCTCAGATATAGATGATGGTGTTTTTATAATTTACACCTTTGGTTGGAGAAGAACAATGGGTTTGTCATTCGCAGTCTGCCGGAGTAAATTGAGCGACTGTAGTTTGTATATATGATGCTCCCAACAGCATCACTAATATAAAGAGTATGGATTTTTTCATAAGAAAAAACAAGCAGATAAATCTGCCTGTAGTTAAGTGATTTGATAAGTGGAATCAAGGGAATTATTCGGCAGTAGACCTCTCTTTGATAAAGGAGAGTATCTCGAGAAGTAATTTTTTTTGTTTATAATCAAGCTTTTGATCGGATGCTAAGAATCTGATATCATCGATATCATTCGTTTTGTTGCCTAAAAGTTTCTCATAGAGTAGTTTACCGATCGCAATAGGTAAGATGATGCTATCTTTGGCAAAAGAGAATCCTTCGAAAATTTGATCTGCATTTTGAATCTCTTCTTTACCTAATTTGGAAAGATAAAAGTTTTTCATATGTTGCTGTAGTTTCTGAATATCGTCTATATTGTTTTTATCGAGATCTTTGATGTAGGTAACAGCATCCACCAATCCTCTCCGATAGACGACATCTTTTCTATTTGCTCCTGGACGATCGAATGCATGATATCTTTTTACCCTTAATGCTCTTTTTTCGGCCATGATTTCAGGAGTTTTTTCTTCCTTATTGTCATCATCTTCGTTCCCGACTCCTGTCATGGTATAATAGATTCTTAATAATTCTTTTGTTTCTTCAAAATTATAAAGCTCTCCGATAAGCAATGAAGTGTTGTGGATTGTAGGTGTATCCATAGCTAAATCGTCTCTTTTTTGAGAAGTGAGTTTTTCGTTCATAGTTGCTATTCATTCTTCTGTCTCTAGATATCATTCGGTATTGAGATTTACGGTATTCCTTTTATTGACTGTTCTGAGAAGGTGAGTAGTTATTTCATGGTCTATGAGCTGGCAAAGTCTTTTTACCGACAGTCTGTCGCGCGAAGTAGGAATGTCTACCGAATATTCTTTGATTCCGAATCAAGATACTCTAGGATCGAGGGTGATTTTGAATGTTTTTTTGATGTTATGTCTTTCATACGCTTTTGTAAGCGCTTTCTGGTCGTATTCAAAAGGAAGATAAAGAATACCATTTTCGTCTTTTTCTTGAGAGATATTTTTATCTATGATTACGATCTTGGAAGGAATGTCGTAGATGTTGAGTATTTTCTGAAATAGATGACAGATGTCTATCAAAGGAAGCTCTCCCAAAGCGTTTTTGTCTTCCTGTAGCTCTCCTGTAGCGTTTCTTTCAGGAAATTTGGAAAGAAACTCTTCGAATTTCTTTTGTTCTTCAGGGAGTAGCTTATGCTTATTATTTTGAAAAAGATAGTCAAGTTTGGTCATAACTATCGTTCTTTCTTCTGGTTGGTCGATGACTCTGGGTCCATAGATGATGCTTTCTATCTCATTGATCTTTTCTAGGCATTCTGTTTTTTTCTTTTCATCCAGAGGATATCCTCATTTTTCAGCCTCGAGATACATTGCGTGTTCTAGGAGAATAATCCTTAGGATGCTTCCTTGGATAGTATTGATTAGGAGCTTTTTCTGTGGTTCATTGAGCCCAGTATCATTTATCAATTCCTCTTTAAGTCTTTTTAGTTGGTTGCAATAGTGGGTAAGAAACATTTTCGCGTTGTCGATATCCTGTTGGGTGACTATTTTGTTTTTTGAGTTGAATAGCTTGCTTGAAATGTAATTGATATTGTTTTTTTCGTACTCCAAAACTCATCACAACGCTGAGGATATGGGTTTTTTTATGCTATCGATCTGTTCGGAAAATCGTATGAAGTCCCTTTGATGTAACGGTTTGTTTATGATGGTTTTTCCCATAGAGCAAAATAATGAGTAAACAATATAAGTATACTCACATGTTCTCTAAAAAGCAAAATTTTATTGGGTTTTGAGAAAGAAATCGAGATATTTCCCATCCAAAATGCTTTTGAATGATTTTCCTGCCTTGATGAATCCAAATTGCTCCAAAAGCTTTTTCATCGGGATATTATCGGATTTGGTGATTGCATAAACGGGAAAATGGATTTTTTTGTGCAAAAGAGCGTAAATTCTTTTTGTGATTCATTGTCATCTATGGCTAGGTAATACATAGATATATCAGTATTCAAAGATGTTCTTGGGAAGATGGATTCCTGTATTTTTTTGAACTGTTTCGGTCCATGAAGCTCTTGGCTGCTTTATCGCGGATATTCATACAATATTGTTGCGATCCATGCAGAGTCAGATAATATGGCATTTCTTGATCTTTTCTATACATAATGATGGAGTGAGGGAGAGATGGTCTAATAATCAAAAAAACATATTCAGTTCTTTTCGTGAAAGATATTTTGGATGTTTCGCTATGAATTTCATAAGATTATTATGAAATAAATGTAGTATATATGTGATTGATGATGTTTTTAGTCTTTTTGGTGAGTGTATTCTCAGTTGTCGCTATTTTCCCAGGGAAAAGAAGATGACAGAATCTTGAGAGTTCATTGAAAGCGCGGATTTTTTCTCATTTTTTTGGATTACCATCGATGATGATAAATTCGTCTGATTGTTTGAGGTCAGAATATCATATTCCAGGTCTCTTATAGGAGAGATGATTGCCCTTAAAGGTATAAACGCCAGGTAATAGATCCTTTTTGCATACGATTTCCTGCTCTTCTTTGTTGGAAAGGATGATATGGCTACCTTTTTTTTTGTATTTATATTGTTTGTTTATCTTTTTGAAATCTACCGTATAAGGGATATTCATATGTTCAAGCAGATGAAAAGTATCCATAGGAGGTACTCATTTTTGGATATCCAAAAGTGAAATCATCGGGAAGGCTCAGGTATATCTTGCATTACATTCTACGACATATATTTTATCCTGTTGTTCATCTATGAGAAGGTCTAGTCAAAATATCCCTTTGTATCAATGCTTATACATATACGTTCATAATTTTTCAGCAATGGATGATGCTTGTTTTTGAATCGATTGGGAAAAATGCTTATAGCTTCGATCGTGTCCACAGAAGAGTCATGATCATTTCTTGAGGTGTATCGCTTCAGGGATATCAATAAGTTGTGTCTGTATGCTGCTTGAAAGAGTTCCATATTTCGTAGCACATCAAATAATGCTAGAGCTTGTCCCATTAATAAATGTAGTGATATTGATAGAATGTATAATTTTGTTTTTGTATGTTCAAGAAGAGATTCTCTTTTGGAATGCTATGAATCCTTCGCTATCGTGAATAAAAAATGTTCATAGTCCTCATCAATTTGTGATGTCTGGCAGCTGTATGACAAATTTTGTTCAGTATTTTCTTTGGAAATAGGCATACTTCTTTTTTTGAAAAGTTGTGAGTAGTATATTTTCTCATGGTATAGGCGGTATGCCGATAGCAGCCAAAATTGTCCTGAATTCTTTTTTGTTTTCAAAAACATCTCTGATGACTGATATATTGTTGAGAATGGTATATCATAATGTATTGGCCTCTTTTTCTATATCGCTATTGCTTTTGTAGACAAAAAGTGAGGATTTAGGATGTTTTTTGCAATATTCTCTTGTTTTCGGATGCTGGAGAATGCTTTGAGTATTGAGTTTATCTATCGTACTTCAGTTTTTTTGTTGCTGAAGGCAAAAAACGTCGGTATCTTTTTTAATGATATTGAGGTCCAAACTATTTTTGTAACAGATGATCCTAAACTTGTCTTTTAGCAAGAATGCTGGGATGATCCTCATAAATGCAGTTACTCAAACGCCAAAAACCTGGGTGTGAGCATATCTGTGAAGTAGGGATAGATCTTTTAGAGAACTAATGTGTATAGATTTCATGAAGGCTAAATTCTAAGATAAATTATTGTGTTTTCTTCTTCGCGAGAAAATCGACAATGCGTTCTGCGATATTTATTCAAGTACATTGTTCAAATCATTTAAATCAAGGATTTTGGTTTATTTCGAGGATATGATATGATGATCCTTTGATGATGATATCTATGCCTACATAATCTATATTGATTTTTTTTACGAGAGCAGTGAGTTCTTTTTTGATGGGATCTGATAAATTATAGGCAGTGACATTGCCTCATTTGGAGAAATTATTGACGATATTTCAATTTTTCCCTTGTCTCATCATAGCGCCCACATAGATTCATCAGAGATAAATGACTCTGATATCACCAGTATTGGAAATGTATTTTTGAAATACGAAATTACTTGGTTCTAGATATTTAAACATTTCTACAAGTTGTTTCTTTTTTGCTATTTTTTTTACGCCACTTCCAAGCGAACCATCTGCAGGTTTTACGATAATAGGGTAAGAAATGTTTCTGAGGTTTGATTTTAGTTCTTCCTTGGATTCAAAATAAAATGTAGGTAATATGAGGTGCTTTGTGTATGAAGAGAGAATCAGATATTGTAATGCTTTATGGGAAATCCCTATATGGCGTTCAAGAAATTTTTTATTGATGAAAGGTATATCGTTCTGATAAAAAAACGTTAATAGTAGATTGTATATTCTCATATCTCTTATATTGTAAAGCTGTGGCCTTCAAGCTCTTACGCATGCTCCTGTAAATGAGATTTTTTTCTTCCCAGATGAAAAAAATATTGATCATTTCCCAAAAGAACAAGAAAGATCTTTGTAATTATATGTTTCTACGGTGATATTTCTTTTTTTGGCTTCATCCTGGAGTCTAGAAACAGCATAAGTATTTTTGTTTGAAGTGAGGATAATAAGTTTCATTTATATGATATAATCTAAATCATTGATTTTAATTTTGCCCTTATATATTTTATCGTTGAATTTTCAATCTTCCATCCATCTCTTGATGTTTTTGTATCCTTCCAAATATACTTTGTCTTTTAAAAATACCGTACCTGAATGTATGATGTTGGTAGAGATGATTCATTTTTTTATCCTTAATGTTCATTTGAAGATTCTTTCGATATCCTTGTCTGGGTGCAGGAATTTCAAAAGCTCAAATGTCTTCTTGAAATCATGGTTTTCGGACTCTTTTACAAGGTAATATTTTTTGTACATAGAATCTTTTTCATATTCTTCAGGAAGTATCTTACTTGAATTGTAGATAGCGAGTCCTTCTTCATCCTTGAGGTAGTTTGCTGTTCATGATTTAAGGATATTCCATCATGATTTCATTCCATTCAAATGTCTTACGAGATGAGTGTCAATTTCGTGTGCCAATATCGATAATAGTTCTTTTTCTCTGAATATTCCGTGTTTGGAAATGCTGATCTTGATCTGTTTTCCCATGATCACAGATATCCTTGAGAGATTTGTATAGCTGAACACGATATCCACTCAATAGATTTTTTTCTCTGCAAGATATTTTTCGATGGTTTTTTCTATCTCTGAAAGGGTCAGCGGGTCTCCCAAAAGCTTCTGATTATCTTGATTGAAGCTGAATACTTTTTCTTTTGCTATTCTCAATAGTTCTTCATCGAATTCACCAAATAGCTTTTTGTTGTACAACGCAATATTTTCGAAGTCTTGTTTGCTATAAGCCAGGATAAGGCATCTTCTTCGTTCAAGTTCTTCCAGTTTCTCTACAAAAATTCTCGCAAAAGGGCTTTTGAATTTGGTTAATTGTTTCTGAAGCTTCTCTATTTCTATTTTGGTCTCCAATAATTTTTCTTCCTTTGGTCGTTTGTATTGGAAAGTAGGATTATATTTTCCCTGAAGGGTGATAAATTTATCCAACTCGCTGAAATAGTTGATGGGTCTTAATCTAGCAGAAAGATTCAGTCTTTTGCTGATTTTCTCTAGTCTGTTGTCAATAGTATGGAGTTCGTTGATTTCTGAAGTATCGAGATATCTGGAATGGATGATATCCACTATTTCATAGGTCTTATGGATAGGCTTGACGAGATAATTACTCGCAGTTTTATTTCCTAAAATGATCTTATTTTCGGGAAGATTTTCGAGGATGGAAAATTTGGATTTTTTGAGCACAATCTCATTTTCGTAGAGATCTATGTATCGTTCCCTTTTGTTTTCTTTGATTTTGTCGAATAATTTCTGGGACATATAATTTCATGATTTATTCAGATCGACTTCTACGATGATATCGAGTTTTTCCTCTTCTTCTTTGTCTTTGATAATGAACTTTCCATATTGAGAAAGATACAGGATCTTACTGTTCATAAAATCAGACTTTTCGTGGCTGAAAAGGCTTTTTGCTATCTCTACTCATTTTTCCGGATCGATGATCTTGAGATCAGCTATTTTCTCTAATGTTTTTTTTAGTTTGGTATCGCTGACTTTCTGGACTTCCAATCATGCTCTTGCATTGATCTCCAATAATTTCGGACCTTCGTTGGTGATGACCCGATCTAGTGCGAGATATCAAAGATTGACGAAATACTGTACTTTCGATGAAAGAAAGAGAATATCATTCCAATAGGGGATTTTTTTATTTTGAAAGTGTGCGAATCTTTTTGGAAATCTAGTCTTATAGATTTTTTTCTTTCGGAGGAGAGAAGTAATCTTGCCGCTACCTACCTCGATACCGAATCCCAATCCTCATTGCGCGAGATTCGCTTTACCTCAAGATTCTTTTGTCGGTACCCTGATCATGGTCGCTACAGGGACGAGATTGAAGACGATGATCCTGATATCAGCTAGTCAGAATTCACAGAAATCCTTGAAAAGCTCCCCAGCCACTAGTTTTTCCTCTACAATAATCTTGTCTCCGCCAAGCGTCATGGAATATTTTCCATCGAGGATATCGAGTAAGCGTCTTCTAAATCATTCATCTGTCAGGATTTCATCTCAAATTTGATAGGTTCCTACATGATGCTGTTCAAAGCGCTGAAAGAAAACTTTTTGTATACGATCCTTTTGCTTTTGGAATCGGTTCTTAGGAATATGATTGGATTCTTTAGACTGGTTCTCTGGATGCTCTTCTTCGAGATATTTGACGATATAGACCCCTTGCCCTTTACTTCATTGATTCGGTTTCACGACAAAATTCTTTTTCGGGAGATAGGAAAAATCAAATTCATAGAGTTCCTTGCGATTGGAAATGATGCCGTACGTCTTGGCAAACGGTATGCCTCTCTCTATAAGAAAATCTTTCGTCTGCAATTTATTGTTTGCGAGACGGATGCCTTTTTTATCATTGAATTTTTTGATGTAGAGAAGGTTCCTGGCATTGTTGCCGAGGATACCGAAATCAAGCATAACTAAACGACTAAACGATTAAACGATGGTATTCCAGTGCTTTTGTACTTGGGCGTTTCGTCGTCTATATATGGAAAATCAGTCCAAAATCAATCTTTAGCTCAAAAGCATGTTTTTTTGATATTAAGCTTGACTTTTTACAGAATATAAATAAAGTCCGTAATAAGAAACAAAGAAGTAAAAAACGAATATAAACAAAATTAAAGAATATGAAAAAAATAATTGCACTTTTCGCAATTGTCTTTCTTGTGGTCATAGGTGGCTGCAAAAAAGAAGACCAACTCCAGCTTAGTTGGTGGGATCGTTTGTGGGTTAAAGAACAATACGTTATGGTTGATCTGAATAACAAGCATAAGGATGTTATTCTCCCAAAGATCGACCAGATACGTACCACGATTCAGGAGTACGTTACATGGGATGATGAGGTGATTCAGGTTCACGGTCCCGGCGGTTATACGCCCACGGCCGACAAAGCCTGGCGGGTATGGCTGGATACCTATCATCAGAAATTCATGCCTGATACTACGGTACCTCCCAAGACCGGAGAATTGGCAACCATTATCACGAAGTACCTTGAACTGAGAAGGGACTATGACAAAGACAAATCATTCACAAAGATGCGTCTTTGTATTCCTGCAGAAATCTATGAACAGGACGAAAGATTCTGGGAGTGGTGGCTGAGCAAAGTTCAAGCGTACCTGACCGTTACTTTAGGTGGTCCGAGTGCGTGGACAGATGGAACGAGACAGTTGTGGCAAGAAGTAGAAATATATAAATTGCCTACGACACCCGATCCTGAAGATCCATGGCACTGCGAATGCAGCGCTCAGATCAGGATCACCTGCTGGTACAAAGCCTATGCTGAAGGGCCCAAAGACAAATCCATGTCCATAACAGACTGGAATAAACTGGACCCGATAACGAGATTCAATAAGACCAATGAAATGATGCGTGCACAATATGCCGATTATGATATGGTCATGAAATCCGTCCGTAAGGATCAGGGACAGAAGAGGTATGAAAATCTTCTTTCTTGCCCGGAAGAAGGATTCCCGTTAGGTAATCCTGCGGATTACGAAACCAAACAAGGAAAGATCAACGGAGTAGATGTATATTACATCGAAATCCCTTGTGTTCCAACGCGGTAAAAAAATTATGGAGGTGAAGTTTTTCTTCACCTCTTTTTTTGGTTTGAAATTCTTAGCTGCTTTGCTACTACTATACATGACTTTATTTTTTTGATTGCTGCGATGAAATTATTCGTCTACAACACACTCACACGCCAAAAGGAAGAATTTATCCCTTTGATGGAAGATCCGAACTACAAGGGTCCGAAAAAAGATTTCGTAGGAATGTATTCATGCGGACCTACGGTCTATCGGGATCCAAGTATCGGAAATTATAGAGCGACATTTACCGCTGATCTGATCAGGAATACGTTAAAATTACTCGGGTACAAAGTCAAAGCAGTCATGAATATTACCGATGTGGGACATCTGACATCAGACGCCGATGAAGGAGAAGATAAGCTTGAGAAGTGAGCAAAACGTGAAGGAATCTCTGCTCGGGACGTGGCTCAGAAATATGAAAAAATTTTCAAGGAAGGAATGAAATCACTCAATATCGATGAGTTCGATGTGATGCCGAGAGCGACACAACATATTCAACAGCAGATAGATTTAGTGAAAACCTTGGAAGAAAAATGATATACCTATGTTGTCGAAGGAGATGGAATCTATATGGATACCAGCAAAGTAGAAAATTATGGAGAGCTCATGGGATCGAATTATAAGAAACGTTTGGCTGATCTGAATGCGGGAGAAAGAGTAGAGATGGGAGGAAAAAAACATCCTACTGATTTTGCTCTACGAAAATTTTCTCCGATCAACGAACAGAGACAGATGGAGCGAGACTCGCCATGGGGAAAAGGATTCCCTGGCCGGCATATCGAATGTAGCGCAATGTCCAGTGAATATTTAGGCAATCAATTTGATATCCATCATGGAGGAGCTGATCATATCACCATCCATCACCCTAATGAGATAGCTCAGTCTGAGTGTGGATTTGACGTTCATCCTCGAGTGAAATATCGGATTCATAACGAATTCCTTCAGGTCGACGGTGGAAAGATGAGTAAGTCCTTGGGTAATGTTTACAATTTGACTGATCTCCAAAATAAATGATTCTCACCATTGGATTTGAGGTATTTCTACTTCATGGCACAATATGGAAACTTCCAGAATTTTACGCGAGATGCATTGGAAGCAGCGAAAAACACAAGAAATTCATTAATCAAAAAACTTCAATGAAAGAAGTTAGTGAAAGATAAAAAAGATTTTGAGAACGATCCGATATATATCGAAGTGATGGAAACTATCTGCGACAATATGAATACTCCGAAATTGTTGGCTACCGTACAAAGTGCAATAACTTCATGAACAGAAAATGCGTACGCAATCATTACCCGACTAGAAGATAATTTTTTGAAGCTATGATTGTTTGAATCTATCGTAGAAGAAAAAATCGATATTCCCGCTGAAGTAACTTCACTTGCAGATCAGAGAATCGAAGCGAAGAAAAATAAGGACTACACATTGGCTGATGAACTCAGGAATAAGATCACTGCGTTATGATTCCAGGTAAAAGACACAAAAGATGGATACGAAATAACTAAAAACTAACTAACAGTGAATAACTAATAACTAACAACGATGGATTTTGTTGAAATGGACTCTAGTAGATTACAATAGTTTATAAGAAGATAAAATCCTACATTATTCATTCTTCATTTTTAATTTTTCATTAGTTTGTTTTATGGTCAAAATACTTAACAATATCCACGAAGACTATCATTTCCATAGTCTCAATTATTCTGATGGATTCAATACTATCGATGAAATAGTGCAATATGCTGGTAAAGTTTGAATGAAAAAAATAGCGATAACCGATCATAGCCAGGCATTGTTAGATGCTGAATGATTGGCGTTGAAAAATCGAAGAACCACTATTAAGAGGCGAGTGAATGTTCATAATGATGTGGAGGTGACTTTTGGCGTAGAATGAGATCTTTTGGATGAGGAGGGGAATTGCTGTTTTGATATTCAAGGCAAAGAAAGTGACTTTTGTATACTTGTCTGTCATCCGCAGACATACAAAGGGAAACGGGAAAATATCACCCAAGCATATATCAATGCTATTCATAAATACCATGATAAGATAAAGTTTATTGGTCATATCTGTCAGAAGAAGACATCGGAATATTTGGATGTGGATGCTGTCGTTACTGTACTTAATCAGTATAATATCCCTATAGAGATAAATTGTTCGTATCTCAGGGTATGATGAACGAATCTTGAAAAGTTAGATAAATTCCTCTCTCGTATAGAAGCGTGAGTGTATGTAAATAGCGATGGACATGTGCTCAATGATTTTCATATCAGGCAACTTGGTTTCGATTATCTCAAGGAAAAAGGATTTATCTCATAAAACAAAAAATGCTGTATTATCTTTCTGTGACATTACTTTGTGTTGTGCTGCTCATACTCTCCTATGCTATGCCAAATGATTTTCTCCTGGCGAAATTGCCAAGACTCACCGCAAATATTGGGATAGGCATACTACGAGTGACGATGCTCACAAAGCCAGTATGTATGATTATGACGAGATATACTGCTCGCCAAAGAAGCGGAATCGTGAAATATTTTTTTGATATGGTGTATACTATCTCCAAACGAGGAATGAAATGGAGAAGACAATTAGGAATCACAAGTTTTCTTATCATAGCTTTGCATTCGGGAATTCGAATTGTTCAGTGGTTACAGAGAGGGGTTACTTTAGGGAGTCAGTTGCAGATGTTTCGATTATTAGCGGGATATGTAGCATTGCTTATGCTCTTTATCGGCTATATCACATCCAATAATTTTTCCATCAGACTCTTCAAAAAAAATCGGAAACTGATCCAATACAGCGCATATCTCGCATTGGTTTTTGCGTTGCTTCATCTTGCGTTCCTTAATTTCTGAGAATATGTAGGACATTATGTAGTTTTTGTTCTCTATATCTTCTTGAAACTCATAGAGAAGAAAAAGATCAATCGATTTTAATTTATATGAAAATAAAAAACTCATGAAGAACCGAAAATACTTTATCAAAGGGATCTCCAGAAATGTCCTCTTATTGTGACTTGTCTCACTGCTTACCGACTTGAGCTCGCAGATGGTGTTTCCATTGATACCATTATTTCTCACAAGTCTCTGATCGTGAGCGACTATCATCGGAATCGTAGAAGGTGCGGCAGATACGACAGCAGCATTGTTGAAGGTGTTTTCGTGATATCTGTCAGATAAATTCAAGAAAAGAAAGATTTTCGTGATTATAGGATATAGTTTTTCTACCGTTACTAAGCCGCTATTCGCGTTGGCAAAATCTTGGCCTATCGTGCTCGTATTCAGAGTCATCGAAAGGATAGGGAAAGGGCTCAGGGATGCACCGAGAGATGCGTTGGTAGCAGATGCTACTGCACCGGAATATATGGGGAAAGCTTACGGAATTCAAAGAGCGATGGATGGAACCGGGTCGGTGTTGGGAGCGATTTTGGCGTTGGTATTGTTTCCGTATTTAGGATATCAGAAATTATTCATCTTTGCGTTTGTCCCAGGATTGATAGCAGTATTAGCGATATTCTTCGTCAAAGAAGCAAGAGAGATGAAAAAAGAAAACCATCGGAAACATCTCAAAGTCAAAGAAAAGATAGAGATTCCATGATTAGGAACATCGATTAGGATGCTTCCAAAGAATCTCAAACTCTTTATCGCCGTCGCAGCATTGTTTTGATTGGTGAATTTCTGATATGCATTTCTGCTTCTGAAAGCGAAAAGCGTGGGAGCAAGCGATGAAAGAGCAATCATCTATTATGTTTTATTCTATGGGATATACACAATCGTCTCTACGCCATTAGGTATTTTGTCTGATCGTATCGGCAGGAAAAAGATGCTGCGGATCGCTTATATCCTATTCCTTGTGGTGACTTTGTGATTAGCGTTAGTGACCCAAGTGGGACGAGTGCTGTTTTTCTTCGTTCTCTTTGGCGTAGTATTCGCTATTATCGATGGAACTGAAAGGGCGCTTGTGGTGGATCTTGCGGAAAAAAATCAGAAAGGTACGGCTTTAGGCTTGTTCCATACCGCTATCGGAATAGTCTCCCTTCCAGGTTGATATATCCTTTGATTGCTTTGGGATAAGATTTCCCCTCAGGCAACATTTCTCTTTGCGTTTGCTATCGGCATAATCATCATGATCATGTTCAGGTTCGTGAACACGAAAAGACAAGAGATTGTTAGTAATTCATAATTTTTAATTCGTAATTGCTTATAATGCTTATCAAAGTTCTCGGGACATGATGCCCTAAATGTAAACTTCTCTACAAAACAGTAGAAGATGCAGCAAAAAAGTTACATATTGATTATGAAATCGTCAAAATAGATGATGTAGCGGAAATAGCGGAATATGATATTATGACATTGCCAGCGCTGATCGTTGATGATATATTGGTGCTTGCGGGATGATCTCCAGAACCAGACGAAATGCTAGATATTTTACAAGAAATACAGAACCATCCTGGTGGATGCTGTTGAGGTGGTCATTGTGATAATCATTGTGATACCGATGAATGATGCTGTGGATGATGTCATTGTGAATAATTTAGTTTGTTCCTTCTCTCATGTTTACACGAATAGAAAATATCACTAACTGGTTTACTTACACGGTACTTAACTTACAGGCGACAACACATGTTGCCCAAGCGCTTAATTTTTTCCTCTATGACAGTATCAAGATCATTTTGCTGCTCTTGGTGATTACACAGCTTATGACGTTATTGAATTCGTATTTGCCGATAGAAAAAATCAGAAATTTCTTGACGAGAAACAAATTGTTCTGATTGGAATATGTTTTCGCCTCCATGTTCGGGGCAGTGACTCCTTTCTGTACTTGTTCCTCGATCCCCTTATTTGTAGGTTTTCTCAAAGCTGGTATTCCCCTAGGGGTTACTTTTTCTTTCTTGATCACCTCGCCATTGGTTAATGAAGTTGCTATAGCGATGTTTTTGGGAATCTTCGGGATAAAGGTTACCGCAATCTATATGATTAGCGGTATAGTGATGGGAATAGTCGGCTGACGGTTTTTGGGGAAGCTTAAATTGGAAAAATATCTCGCAGAGTTTATCCAAGCCAAAAGAGCACATCAGTCCGTAGAAATAATCCAGAAAAAAATAGTATTTTCCGAGAGGATAAAGGAGATAAGTAAAGAAGCGTGGAGTATTACCAAGAAAGTCACTCCGTATATCTTATTGTGAGTGGCGGTCGGTGCAGCAATTCATGGATTCGTACCTACGGGATTTTTTGAACAATATATCGCCAAAAACAATCCGTTCGCTGTGCCTATCGCAGTGATTGTCTGAATCCCTATGTATGCCAACGCGACCAGTGTAATCCCTATCGTCCAGGCATTGATCGCAAAAGGAATACCGTTGTGAACCTGATTGTCATTTATGATGGCTGTCGTCGGCTTGAGTTTGCCGGAATTCCTTATCCTCAAGAAAGTAATGAAGACAAAATTATTATTCATTTTCTTTGGGGTGGTAGGATTAGCGATAATGGTATTAGGATATTTCTTTAATGTGGTATTGTAAATAATCTATTGTGATTGACAAAATACAATGGATATGTATTATATTTTCTGAAAAAAGAAAAAAGAACAAAAATTTAGTTCTTTGCATGAATAGTATATGGATGAATATGAAAAAATTTCATATGATGATTTGCGAGATGAGAATGAAAATAAGTATGATTCATTGGAGAAAAATCCTTGAATAGCAGACGAACATACGGTAAAGGATCTGGTTATTCTCTTTCAGTTAGAGGAAATAAGCAATCAGATAGATAATGGAGCAGACAAGGCTGATGAGTTGGATGATCTTTTCGCTCAGCTTCATTATGAATATGATGAAGAATGATGTAGGATAGATCCTGAAGCAGAAAGGGTGCGTGATGAAGAACGCGAACATATGAGGCCTAGGCGGGAAAATGCTTGATGGAAAAAAGAAAAGACATTAATCACTGATGATGATAAAATAGCGTTGTTCCATGATATCATTGATCATGGCCATATTGTTGATAAGATGGTATTCGTGGATGAAGGTATGATAATACATGGATTATGAATAGAAATCCGATGATTGGATAAAAATGATCTCAATAAAAAAGAGGATGTTCTTCGTGTCTTTTCTTCATATTATATCCCTGTATGATGATATGATGAGGAGGATTGTGATGATGAAGATATGTCAGAAAATGTGGATTACGCTACGGTTATGCATATCCATCACGTCAAAGAGATAATCGTAAATAATGTAAAATATACATTTTTAGTATAAAAAAAACGGACATATGCCCGTTTTTTTTGTAGAGAAGTAATATAATTTTATTCCTCCTTTTTTTTGTAGATGATTGCAGGATTCAGATTAACTGGGAAATCTTCCAAATCAAAAACTTCTTTGAAAGTGTTATTTGTATGATTTATAGTAGAATCTATAGTGCTGAATTCTTCATTACCAAAAATATCTTGGATTTTCTTGAATCCATTGACCAAGATAGGTGCGGAAAATAACGCGATATTTTTTACTATGTAGAGTAAGAATTGTAAGTCGGCTATCGCTTCATCTTTGGTTTCTTCATTCTTATATTTCGCTCGAGGCTCAGTCTTGGTGATATATTCATTTGCTTTCTGTACTAATTGGTATCGGTCATCAAGATAGGATTTGATTTCTGCTTTTTTAAGATATTGCTCTTCAATTTTTGCACCATCTCGGCCATCTTCAAAATACGAAAGAAGTTTACTTTCATTGTCCTCTTTGAAGAGTTCTCGTTTTTGCTTATTGAATCTACCGCTGGTAACGCCATATTTTTTGCAAAGGCTCGTGACTCTATTCACTAGATTTCCTCGTCCACCAATCAGCATACTTTCATACAGATGTCATAATCTCTCAACTGAGAAATCACCATCAGCTCAGATAGGTACATCATAGAGTAAATTAAATATGACCGCATCTCTATCATATGCATCGACGACCTGTACCGGATCGATGACGTTTCCGAGGGACTTACCCATTTTCTGGCCGTCGACTGTGAAGAATCCTGTGATGAATTCTTTATTTGGTAATTTTTCATCTACACTCATCAGCATTGCTGGCCAAAAGAGTGAATGGAATTTTACGATATCTTTTCCGAGGATGTGGATGATTTCTGTTTCATTATTCCAGAATCCTGCTTCCTTACTTACGGTGACGTAATTAAATAACGCATCGTATCGGACATAAGTCACTTGGCTTGGGTCAAAAGGCAAAGGGATTCAAAACTTGTTGGTTTCTCTGGATACGGAGAAATCGATCAATCCGCTGTTGACGAATGATTTCATTTCATTGAATCTATATTCTGGGACGAGGAATTCAGGATTTTCGGCAAAGAGTTTTTTTATCTTATCCTCATATTTTGAGAGTCTGAAAAATCGGTTTTTTTCGGTTATGAGATCAGGTTTTTTTAGATGATCGGGGCAGACCATTTCGCCGTCTTTTTCGATGAGATCCTTTTCGGTCTTAAATCCTTCACAACCTACACAGTAGTATCCTTTGTATTCACCTTCGTAGATATCTCCATGATCATAAGATTTTTGGAGCATCTCTTGGACTAATTTCTTATGATTTTCTTGGGTAGTCCTGATGAAATCCGTATAGGAAATCTGAAGATGCTGCCGTACTTCTTCCCGTTTCTTGCCCATGGCATCAAGATATTCCATAACATCCCTGCCTTCCGCTTCCGCTTGTTGGACAATCTTTTGGCTGTTTTCGTCATTCCCGGTGGAAAATTTTACCTCATACCCGAGCAATCTTTTGTATCTTGCATAGAAGTCCGCGATGAACGAGCTGTATGCGTGACCGATATGCGGATATCCGTTAGGGTAGTAGATCGGGGTTGTGATCAGGAATTTTTTCATAGAAAAAAGTAGAAGGTAAAAAGTATAAGGTAGAAGGATGTTTTTCTACTTTCTACATTCTACCTTCTACGAAAAACTGATATTTTTTCAAGTCCTATACTTTTTTGCAGACAATGATATGCCCTATGATGTTTCCTTGTTCACGGAGAGGTGCTAGATGGATATCGAAAAAACAGTCATTTGCGATCTTTTCCAAATCCTGGATCCTATGATTGAAAAAATCTATTTTAAACTGATCCTTATTCTTTTTCCGGATGAATTCACGTCTCTGGATGAAGTGTCCGATGATCCATACTCATCACGTTTTCAATATTCTGTAGACTTCATGGAAAAGTCATTCTACATCTTCGATGTGTTCCAGTACGAAAAAACTCGTTGCGAGATCAAACGATTCGTCATCGAAGGGGAGCGGCTGTTCCAAATCACAGACAACTTTCTCTACTTTGCCTGCGTTATTGGGATGTCTGCTCAGGAGCTTTTCAGCGATATCACAGGCGACATATCTGTCAGGTTTTAGGGGAGAAAGATATTTGAACAGTCTGCCGTCACCAGCTCATAAGTCTATCAATGAAATATGGTCTTGTCTTGGAAGGTATTTTACAAAAACACCTTTGTCGAAACTATCAAGGTGTTTGTGATATTGTCCGTATTGATCGGCTATGGTGTTGTAGCCCGTCTTCGGATCGTGGATAAGGATGTGTTTTTGGTTGTAGGACAAACTAAACTAACTAATAGTTAAAAGTGAATAGTGAAAAGTAAAGGATTTTCTTAAATGAACTATCGTAGATTGCAATAGTTAATAAAACGGTTGTTCATTCATTTTTAGTTTTTCGTTTTTAGTTATTCACTTATTTTAGAAGAATTTTTTTTCTTCATCACCTTTTTCTCTAGCTGCCTTATCCAAGAACGGTTGCATCTTTTCTTCGATATTTGGGTTTGGTGTATGAAGGTATTTACTGAGTTCGTTTGTTTTTTCTGCTGCTTTCTTGATATGGACGTAATATTTGCTTAGCTCAGCCACAACATCGGAGAGATCATCATTCTTTTCAAGCAATTCTGTCGTTTTCTGCTTCAATAATGCATTCTGTTGGACGTATTCATCAAGTTCGTTGCTGAGATATTCTACTTCCTTGGCAGCTTCCTTGAGATTGGATCTCAGCTGATTGACAGTGTCTTTGTGTTGGTACCTGAGATAGAAAATGAAGTATCCCAAGAGACCTCCTCCTATAGCTGCTAAAACGATATATCACGTCAT
>CAZIVH010000006.1:30926-36095 GCA_964542965.1 uncultured Candidatus Peribacteria bacterium
CCTGATGAAAATTTTTTCTGCGCTGTTAATTTGGATAAGCACAAGGTTAGTCCGGTGTAATATGCAAATAAACGGGCGGTACTCCCACCATAAAGGAGCCGTTGGTTTGTTAGCATATTGTAACGGTCGATCTTGTGCTTTTTTGTACTCGAAATTATCGATCCAACGTGTAGAGAGATATATCTGCGACGGACTGCAAGAGTCTCTGTACACTATAAAAAAACCACTACTCGTAATAGACCAACGGATATACTACATATCCGTATTTTCACGAAATAAAAAAAACGCAAAACAGAAACACAAAACGTACACAAAAATAATTCCACATGGAACGAGGAAAATCTTTTTATCGATTATACAATACACACATGAAAAACACTATTACATCAAAACCAGAGGTAGTATCCGAAGCTAGATCTCACACTTCCTGTTTCGTGAAAAACCTCATCGCCGGATTGCTCATGACAGCTTTTACCATTTGAGCACAGCCAGCCAAAGCTCAGGATACAGCTTCTGCTGTATCCCCTGATTCCACCAACACCGAAAAGGTCGAAGCTCCAAAAAAATCAGGAGTATTTATGATCGACCCCATGTATTCAATAACAGGTAAGACTTTCATAACAAGAATACAATGATGAGGCACAGTAGGAGGATTGCAGGTATGAGGATTCTTGGAACTTAGCGGAACAGATATCGATGAGGGAATCAACACCGCCTTCGGAAAGATTACTGTCTCCAAGAGTTTATGAAACAACGGAACCTTGTTGTCTATGGAATATATGCTTCATACAGCTGCTCAAGATAAGGTGAGGGTAGGAATCCAACAAGTATTCAAAAGCGAAGATGGATCCGTGTTCTTTAAGGTATATCCGCTGAGCGACAAATGATTCGAGCCATTTATTCTCATCTGAGCTGATCATACACTATGAGACTATCTGGGCGTTTCATGATTCGTAGGGACAGATATTTCATCCCAAAGTTACTACGGTGAATGAACACTGACGGTAGGTAAGGGTGATATACAAGGTCTTGGACAGATAAGAGTATCGGGAGAATATGATAAAGACGCTGATGTCTCAGGTCTCCTTGGTCTCAGAATAAAATTCTAACAACTAACACGAGTACGATCAAATAAAAATTTCTCGATCCGTATATGGAATAGCTCCGACAAACTGTAATGTCTCCTGCTACGGACGAGAAAGAAAAAACAATAAAAAATTATGTATTTTTATCTTATTACAACATATACATTATGAAACACACAAATGAAAAAAACACACTTGTAAAAAAAATTGAATCATCAAAAAGCAAGATTATGAAATTAGCTATGGCTAGTCTCTTATTAGCGACCCTAAGTTGATGTGGCGGATCGTGCAGAGAAGAAAAATTACAACAAGAGAACGAAAGACTTGAGATGGAATCAAAAACAGAGCGAGAAATAAAACAACAAGAAAGAAAGATAGAAACAGAAAATCAAAAAGCTCAAATGGAGGCTGCAAGACAAGAATCAGAAAAAATTCCACAGGTATATTCTTGGAGAGAAGAAACAGATAAATATATCATTATTCATCAGGAGTCAAACTTTGGAGCATATTCAGAGGTACGGATACCTAAGGGGTTTTCGTACGATGTTGAAGTAACATCATGAATATCTGTAACAAATGCAGTAAAATGAACAAGAGAAGCTGAAAATACAGTGGTAGTTGAATCTTGAAAAATGCAAAATGTGGATGCTCAAGATGTATCTGATACTATTGTTGAAGAGCAGATTCTAGATGTAGTAAACGATACCATCAATAAAGAATAAGCTTAATTCCATGTACAATTATCAAATTTTATTCTTTTCTTATAATACCAATGAAAAACTTCAAAAACCTTACTCCCCATGACATTCATCTTAATGATGGAACTGTCTATCCTAAGAGCGGGAAAATCGCTCGTGTATCGACTTCATATGAACCATTCGATGAAAACAATATCACCAAACAGACGTTTGGAGAAATCGAAGGACTTCCTGACACGACTGAAGATCTTATGTTTATCGTAAGTGCTCTCGTATTGTCAGCATTACAATGAACCAGAGAAGATGTCGTAGCTCCTGCTACGGGTCATCCTGAGGCCAAAAGGAATGAACAGGGTCAGATTATCTCTGTACCTGGATTCACTAGGTAAAGATGTCATAGAAAATACATTATTTCCGGAGATAGAGAAATGAATCATGATCATAATCCAAAAACGAAAAAAACCCGCCGAAGCGGGTTTTTCACAGCGCTGTGATATGGTATGAAAATTACTTAACAGCAGCCTTGAATTCAGATCCAGCCTTGAAAGTAACTACTTTCATTGCAGGGATATTGATTGTTTGAGAAGGGTTTTGTGGATTAACACCTTTTCTAGCTTTTCTTTTTGAAGCCTTGAAAGTTCCGAATCCTTGAACTCTAACTTCTCCTGATTTCTTAACACCACCGATAACAGTTTCGATGAAAGCGTTAACTAATTCAGAAGCTAACTTCTTAGAAACACCTAATTGTTCTGCTAGGCTAGCAATAAGAGCTGTCTTTGTCATTTGTACAAATAATTACTAAATAAAAAGTACTGTGTACATCAATGATATTAGCATAGAGGAACTGTATTTCAAGAGATTTTGGCGGTAAAATCTAATAGATTGGTGTGTGTTTAAAATATAGGTGAAAACTAGGATTAGTCGTATTTTTATGGTAACAATTGGCTATTTAGGGTTGACATTTTTATAAATATGTACGTTAAAAAATACATATATATTACGAAAAGCCCCACGGGATGCGGGGCTGGAAACTGGGGTCGAGAAATTTACTACTATATAGTATTATTTTGTGGTTTCTAATAGTTTCTTTAATTGTTTGATGGCTCTTGATAGTCTTTGTCTGACTACTTCGTTGGAAAGTCAGGTAATAAGCATTATTTCTTCATTAGTTTTTTCTTCTATGAATCTGAAATAGATCATGTCCTTGCTACTATCATCCAGCATTTTCATTGCATTCTGTATCTGTTCGAACTTGAAATCGTGCTCGAGAATTATAGTTAAATCACTATCGTCGACGAGGGTGTCTTCGAATTGTTCGCCATCATCATTGGCGCTGAGATCGGTGAAAGGGGTGTCAGAATTCTTTTTGAAGAAATCTTTGATCGTGTTTTTGAATATTGTCCGGAAATATGCAGTAAAAGACTGATCCTCATTGCATGATTTTATTGCTTCTCGGAATTTCACATAGAAATCTGAAATGATATCCTCTGCATCAGCTTGGGGAATGAAATAATTTGCGTTGATATAACGAAAAAACATGTCGACCGTCTGCAGATAGAATTGATTGAATGCATTTTGGTCTTGCGCTTTGAGTTTCTTGATAGTGTCCGTATCAAATGTGTTTGTCATACAGCTATTATATATGTTTCTCTAAAATGATTTCATGATGGGCGTTATCAGTCAAGGCTTCTTTTTTGATACCTCATATGCAGGCAAGTACTTCTTGGAATGTTCCATCTTCGTCTCTAGCAAGTGTCCTTGATGGAGGAGATATTTTATCTATTTGCACGTATTCATGTCCGGCAACAATCTTGCATTTACATACCCCACAGATTCAGATGCCACATGAAGTGGGGAATTGTACACCATGCTGTTTTGCCATTTGTGCGATGCTTATATTGTCTTCACCAGGGAATGTAGCGATGGGCGTTCAGCCTGGTTGTCTAATAATGATAGTGACGGTCATGATAGAGGTACGATAGATAAAGTTATTTTTTGATCATAGATGAAATCGTTTCTCTCGCTTTTTCCAATTGATTGTCATATCAATTTTCGATATAGGTGTCGGCATCGAATTCTACTGTGATATCAGGTGATATCCCTGTGGTATCTATATTTATTCCGTTTGGTGCGTATCGTTTACCGACCGTGTATTTAAGCGAAGCACCATCAGGGAAGTCACTCATGGTCTGGATAGATCATTTTCCGAAACTCTGGGTTCCTATGAGCTTGGCTCATATCTCTTGTTGTAATGCAAGAGCGATAATTTCTCCTGCTGATGCGGTAAGTCCATCGATGAGAACTACGACTGGCAAACCTTGGAGATCAGGATATCCGAAGGAATACATTTTTTCATCCTCGAATACGGTATATTTGGTACTTACGACTAATGTATCCTTTGGTACGAAATGTGATGCTACTTCTACAGCGATAGGGAGGATTCCTCAACCATTGCCTCTGAGATCGAGGATAACGCCTTTCATATCTTGTGGCTTGAGATCGCTGATCGTTTTTTTGAGAAGATTCTCTGTTTCTTCACCAATGATAGAGATATTGATGTATCCTATCTTTTCTCCTTTTGCTCAGGTCATGATTTTCCCATTCACGGAAGGGATGATGAGTTTATCTCTGGTAATCTCTTTTTCGAGGACCTCTTTGGTACCGTCTTTGCTGACCCTCTCTATGGTGAGTTTGACTTTGGTTCATTTTGGGCCTCTGATTTGGCTTACAGCTTGATTGACATCAAGACTCTTGGTAGATCAGGTGTTAATCATGACGATCCTATCGAGGATTTTCAATCCTGCAGTGAAAGCGGGTGATCATTTGATGATTTCATCGATTTGGATATAATAATCTTTTTTACTGATAACAGCACCTATACCCTCAAAATCCGACGATCATTTGAGCTCTTCCTGGAATCCTGAATTCTGTTCGCTATCCATATAGATAGTATAAGGATCTTCTATAGCATCCACATATGCCTTGATAGCATTGCTTAGCATTTTGCCCGTGTTCAGCTTATCCGTGTCATAATAGGAATTTTGAAGGATATCGTAGACGGAATCGAAGCGTTGGTAGGTCTTGCCTCAAATTCACAATTCTTCCGCATTTACGACATTCTTGATTGAATTGATCAGGCCGTTAATATTGAGTTTCCCTTCCTGGATGATAGGTTGGCGGAGCGATTGCCGCTCATGGCCGATCTGCCGTACAAATCCGCCCAAAAGAACGCCCAATATAAACAATATGAGTACTTTAGTCTTTTTCATGTTTTTGATGTACAAATAAATTTTACGTATTAGTTACGTTCTCATAGACTTCTACTATAGAATTATGCTTAACAAATACAATATCAAGTACATAGGGCTTATCTGTAGGGTGTTTGA
>CAZIVH010000006.1:36195-45870 GCA_964542965.1 uncultured Candidatus Peribacteria bacterium
CGGTTGATGCATTTTCGGATATTTTGGACGTATTCAGGTCTGCGATTCTGGTAGTTGAGATAATAAGCATGTTCCCAGACATCTATAGTGATCAATGGCTGCTTTCCCATAGTAAGCGGACATCAAGCATTGCTGGTATTCATGATTTCTATGCTTCCGTCAGGATTCTTTACTAATCGAGTCCGTCCAGAGCCGAAGTTTCCGATAGCGCTTGCTGTCATCGCATCTTGGAATGCGAGAAATGTTCATCGTTTGGCTACGATAGCATCATACAATGCTCATCTCGGTTCACGATTCTCTTGCGGGATAGTCAATCCATTTCGATAGAATGTATGATTCCGGATCTGGGCTGCATTATTGAAAATCGGTCCCTCAGCGGTAGTTATAATCTCTTCCAATGTTTTGTCTTCAAAAGGCGTACCAGCAATTAGCTCATTCAACTTATTTACATATCCCTGATGATGCTTTCCATAATGAATTTCTATGGTATCTTTACCGATTACAGGCTCTAGAGCATCCATTTCGTAGGGGAGTGGAGGTAATTGAAACATAATTGCGGATTATGAAGTAAAAATATTGCGGCTTTACGCTTAAGACTTGAAACTTTATGATAAAATGAATTGTAGCAGTTAGCTTATCGTTTTCAAGTAAAAAAAATGACGCGATGAAACCATGCGTCAAATTTGTGCGTTTACTGTACTTGTAAGAATTCTCGTTCGTCTTTGTCGATATAGAAGTCGAGATTCATAGCTTTGAGTACATTAAATGCGGGTTGGAAATCCATGGGACGATATTCGCCATCAGGACTTTTTATCACCAGTTCTTGTTTCGTGATGATCGTTCTACCTTCTTGGTGTTCTTCATAATGCTCCATATACTCTCTCTTTTTTTGGTGAGATGCGCTTATAGGAAATTTTATACGATTTTCAATGGCAAATTTTTATCGATTCCCTATAGTGGCGATATGAAATCCATTATCCTCCAATTATTCAAAACTAAGCCCAAAGATCGTAGTCTCGAGTTCATCAGGAATCTCAAGAGAGATTTTGCTAGAAACAAAAAACTGAAGGATATACCATCAAATATCCAGTTGCTGCAAGCATATTATGAATTACTCAAAGAAAAAAAGATCACCAAAGATCCGCAGATAGAGCAATTATTGAAAAAGAGAGCGATCAGGTCGGAATCAGGAATAGTTTCCGTCCAAGTGCTGACCAAGCCGTTTCCGTGTCCGGGAAAATGTATTTTTTGTCCCAATGATGCGAAGATGCCCAAGAGCTATATCAAATCCGAACCGGGAGCGATGAGAGCGTTCCTCAATCATTTCGATCCGATCAAACAGGTGTACAATAGATTACTTTCTCTTACGCTTACCGGCCACGAAACTGATAAGATAGAGATGATCGTGTTGTGAGGAACTTTCGATGCATACACCAAGGACTACAAGACCAAATTCATTCAACAATTGTACGATGCGTGCAATACCTTCGAGGAATACTTCAAAAACATCAAAATCTCTACAGAAAAAAAGTATTCTCATGCTATCGTCGACAAGAGCAAAACGATAAAATATTCGGTTAATCTGTCTGAAGCACTCAAAAAAAATGAAAGCGCAAAACATAGAATCATCTGACTGACCATCGAAACAAGACCAGAATACGTAACTGACAAGAACTGCCAATTCCGGCGCGAACTCGGGGTCACGAGAATCGAGATGTGAGTGCAGTCGTTAGATGAAGAAGTGTTGAAACTCAACAAAAGAGGGCATACGGTCCAGCAAGCGCGTGAAGCGTGCCACAAGATGAGACAATACGGATTCAAGATTTCTCTGCATATCATGCCGGGACTTTACGGATCAAATTATGAAAAAGACCTACAGACCTTCAAAGATTTGTATACTGATCCATTCTTCAAACCCGATGAAATCAAATTTTATCCGACTTCCGTTATCCCACATACCGAGCTTTTCAATCTCTACAAACAAGGGAAATATACGCCGCTCCAAACGGATGATATCAAGAAATTGATTCAACAGACCTTCTTGGACGTTATTCCTCCCTATACTAGGATCAAACGTCTCATCCGCGATATCCCTGCTACCGAAATCGTTGCAGGAAGTAATGTGACGAATCTTTCGCAACTCATGCACAACGAATTAAAATGGAAAATGGAAAATGGAAAATTGAAAATTAATAGATTGTATAAAAGATTATATGGAAAATATAGATTGTATTCATCTCTACAAAAAGCGTTCAAAGATGACCAAGGAAAAGCGGTTCTAAAAAATGGAGATATCCAAACATCTATCATCGGGAAACAGCCTGATCTGAGTCAATTTAGGAATTTTATGTCATTGGATACAAGGAGTAGAGAAATCAGAAATAGAATTGAAACATTGAAAAATGGAAAAAAGGAAAAATGAATGGCAAATCTGATAATCAGAAAGTATTTGAGTAGCGGAGGAGTGGAATACTTCATCTCGTTCGAAGATCAATTAGGATATTTATATGGATTTACAAGACTGCTCTTGTCTACAGATCCAGTGGAAGTGAAGGGACTTGGAAATGATACGGCCATCATTAGAGAGCTTCATGTCTATGGACAAGTGGAAGGACTAAAAGATGGAAAGATGAAAAGATTGAAAGATGAAAAAATTCAACATAAAGGCTTTGGAAGACAACTTATGGAAATAGCAGAACAGATTTCTCAATCGCACAAATACAAAAAGCTTTCCGTTATTTCTGGTATCTGAGTGAGAGCGTATTACAGAAAGCTTGGGTATAAGCTTGAATGAACGTATATGGTTAAAAAACTGAAATAGAAAAACTCCGCTACAGCGGAGTTTTTCAGTGAAAAAAATATTTTCTTATGGATGACATTGTTGATAGATAGTATTGATCTTTCCGTCTGCAATATCAAAGGAGTAGATGATTTTTGCAGTAGTGCCAGAAAGCGATTGTTGTATAGTGGCAATAGTGTTCTTGAGCGATACAGAAACAGCAGGTATATTGTTGGTGTCGCAAGTAAATGCTTTGGCATCAGCCGCGATAGTAAAATCTCTGACCTTAGGGTTTTGATTGATGAAGTAATCGTTGCCGCCTGATTGGAAATTATTGTTGATGGTAAGCATATCCAAAGTGAGAGATGTAAGTCAGCTCTTTTCACTAATCTGTTTGATCTCTGCAGGAGCGGAAGATCGCTTTTCGTCTGCAGGCTCTTCTTCGGGTGCCGTGATTTCTAAGCTTAATTCTCATTGTGCGGTAGTGCTGTTGTTTGTTGGTATTTCTTCCTCAATCGTAGGTGTTTTTGCTACTTTGACTATCACATAGATTCAAAGTGCAGCAATGATGATAATACTCAACATAATAAGTTTTTTTTTCATTATTTTGTTAATAAACAAATAAAAAGATTAGATATCTAGCTCTTTGACAGTCTTTGCATGAGTTAGGATAAAATGTTTCCTTGATTGTACATCTTCTCCCATCAAGATCCTGAATAATCTATCTGTCTCTTCAGCATCTTCGACGGTGATTTGATTCAATCTTCTGTTTTCTGGATTCATTGTCGTTTCTCGGAGTTGTTCAGGATTCATTTCTCCGAGACCTTTATATCTCTGGATCTCTGTTTTATCTTTGTCGAATCCATACATGTCTGGGGTATGCTCTTCGTCATAGATATATTCTTCTTTTTTGCCTTGTGCAAACTTATAGATAGGAGGGCAAGCTGCATAAACATGACCATGTTCGATGAGTGGCCTCATGAATCTAAAGAAGAACGTCAACAATAACGTTCTGATATGCGCACCATCCACGTCGGCATCCGTCATGATGATAATTTTATCATATCTCAAACCTTCAAAGTCGAAATTATCTTTTGTTCATGTACCGATGGCAGTGATCAACGCTTTTACTTCATTATTTGCCATGATCTTTTGGATGACAGCTTGTTCAGTATTCAGAATCTTACCTCTCAATGGCAAAATAGCTTGAAAATTACTATCTCTTCCTTGTTTTGCACTACCTCACGCTGAATCTCCCTCGACGATGTACAATTCTGTTCATTCCTTGTTTTTCCTTGCACAGTCTGCTAATTTTCATGGAAGGACTCCTCAAGCAAGGATGTTTTTCCTAAGAACTGTTTCTTTTGCAAACTTTGCTGCCAATCTAGCCCTTGCTGCGAGTTCTACTTTTTGGAATATTTTATCGAATTCTCATTCGTTATTGAGGAAATATTCTTTGAGATAGTCATAAACGAGTTTTTCCACTTCGCCTCTAACATAACTATTTCATAATTTTCCTTTGGTTTGCCCTTCGAATTGTGGTTCTGGAATTTTAACTGTGACGATAGCATATAATCCATCGGTTACATCAGAATATTGGAATTCTCAGATTTTTTTGTTGATCTTGTCTTTTTCTTTTCCTATTTCGTTGATGATCGTCAATAGCGCTGATTTGAATCCAAGGATGTGCGTTCATCAATCAATGGTTGGAATATTGTTTACGAAAGAGAGAATATGGTCGTTCGGGCTATCTACGAATTCGAATGCTATTTCTGCAAGGCAATCTTTTCCTTCGGCTTTGAAATAATGCTGAGAAGAAAGCGGCATTTGTGTGCCTACAAGATTTTTTAATCGAGTCTTGATTCCTCATTCATAATAGAATCTTTGTTTGAAGCCGGTCTTTTTGTTGACAAAATTGAAGGTGATTCCAGGAGAAAGATAAGCGGATTGTTTCATTCTCGCTATTTCGATACCTTGGGAAAACTCTATAGTCTCAAATATTTTTGCATCTGGCATGAATTTAACCGTGGTTCCTATTTTGTCGCTTTCACCAAGTTCTTGGAGTTCTCCATCAGGAATACCTCTCTGATATCTCTGAAAATATTTTTTCCCATTTTTGTAGACGGTTACCTCAAGCCGTTCGCTCAATGCGTTTACGACAGAAGCTCAAACTCCATGCAAACCTCAAGAGATTTTATATGCACCTTTGTCGAATTTACCTCCAGCATGCAAGACGGTAAAAACAGTTTCAAGGGCAGATTTTCCTGTTTTTTCGTGTTTATCTACAGGAATACCTCTTCCATTGTCGTGGATAGTCACAGATCCGTCTTCATTCAAGGCTGTGGTGATTGTCGTACAGAATCCTGCCAACGCTTCATCAACCGCATTATCTACGATTTCTTGCACGAGATGATGGAGTCCTTTTGCGTCGGTGGATCAGATATACATACCTGGTCTCTGTCTGACTGGTTCCAATCATTCTAAAACTCTAATCTGTGATGCATCATACTCCTTTGAACTTAAATTTGTCATGCCTCTCTATAGTAATTTAGTAAAATAGCTTAATTGGCTACGGGATCGAGAATATAGCCCGTATCGTCTATCTCATGGAATTTATCCATCTAAATAATCATCGTCGTCGTCGAATCTGCTCATGTAATCATCTTTTTCATCTTCAAAATCATCCATATCGTCTTTTGATTTTCTTCCTTTTCTTTTTTTCTTCCCTTCTCAAGCTTCAAGCTTAGCGATATCGTCTTCTATTCCAAGTATTTTTTGTAATCATGCGTGTTCTTTGAGCTTTTGGATGACTTTCTGTTCGATCTGTCTTACTCTCTCTCTCGTGACATTAAATTCTTCTCAGACCTGTTCGAGTGTGTATCTCGGACCATCGATTCCATATCTCATCTTCACGATCTTAGCTTCCCTGTCGTCGAGCATCCCTAGGATCATGTCGAGATTCTTTCTTAGGGTGTTTTTTTCGGCGAATTGATCAGGCCTTAAAGTATTTCCGTCTTCAATCAAATCAGCCAAGGTGTCTCTTCCTTCGTCTCCGACCTCTCTATCGAGCGATACATTCCCGAAGATGACTTCTTCCAATTTTTTGATCTTCTTGATGGGAAATCCAAGTTTTTGTCATATTTCCTTCGAGGTTGGCTCTCTTCCCAGTTTCTGGAAGAGGAGTTGGTATGTCTTGTTGTAAGAATTGATTTCATCGATCAAATGCACGGGAATCCTTACGTGTTTCGTCATATCTGCGATAGCTTTGGTTATGCTTTGTTTGATTCGCCGCGTAGCATAGGTAGAGAATTTGAATTCCTTGTCTGGGTCGAATTTTTCTATCGCTTTGATGAGTCCGATATTCCCTTCTTGGATGAGGTCGGAAAAACTCAATCTGGATCAGAAAAACCTTTTTGCGATACTGATGACTAATCTTAGATTGGACTCGATCAATCTCTTTTTTGCTTCTTCATCTCATTTTTTGATTCTTCTTGCGATATCCCTTTCCTCTTCGGAATTGAGGAGGGGAATCTTTGATATTTCGTTGAAATACAGCTTGATGAAGTCCTTATGCTGTGATTCTGAAGTGTTTTTTTTGGTGTCATAGAGTTCCACTTTCCCTAGTTTCGTCTCTTTTTTTGCTTCTTCGGCTTCTTTTTCAAGTACTTCTTCGATGGTAATGATCTTGATGCCGAGTTTATCCGCTAATTCATAGAATTTCTCGATCATCTTGATGCTGAGATCCATATCATCTACGTCTGCGATAACATCTTCTTCGTTGATGATCCCTGTTTCGAATCAATTATGGAGCAGATCCTGCAGTGGTTTACTGAGTTCTCCTATATCATCCTGAAAGCTATCCCGTAATTGCTTCTGAAGTTTCTGCATATGAGGTGAAAGGTAGAAAGTAAAAGGTTGAATTATCCGTTGCAAAGGTCTAAATACCTAGGTATTACCTGGCTTATAGAAATACATCTATAATATTTGACATTTTTGATAAAAAGTATATAATATAATTGTGTAGTGAAGCCATACGCTTACGATAGCGTAATGAAAGGCACTGTCTTACCCAAGATGGTGCTTTTTTTTGTTTGCTTGCATAAGACAAAAAAATAGTCACCGTTGATGCAATGACAAGGAGAGAATAACAATTTATGGAACAATATCAACCCAAAAACTCATTGAAAAGAAGCGGGAAATAACTATGCTCTACTTCATAGTATTCGTCCTAGATTGCTGCAAGCCCGCATAGGCGGACGCCACATATCGTTGCAGATTGTTGTGGTGAAACTGATTTACGGCGACCTGAGGCGATGTACGGCAATATGAGGCGGTTTTATATAGTGAATGAGCAATAAGGTATGTTTCATTATTTTGTAGGGAAAATACGTCATCAAGGAGGTGAAACGTTGTTGAATAACGACATGTTTGGTATTCAAGTCCATTATCTTGGAAAGAAGGATCAGGGAGAGTTTTTTTTGTATCCTTATCTTGATGATAATAAAAAAACAGTTTTCTATTATTGTTTTGATACGATAGATCAAAAAATGATGTTTGAGAATCTTCTCAAGATCAATGGCGTCTGACCAAAGACAGCATTTCAGATATCCCAATTGCCGAAAGCTAATCTCCAGCAAGCACTCAAAAACGTAGACGTAAAATTCTTTCAATCTATTCCATGAATCTGACCGAAATCCGCGAAAAAGATCGTTCTGCAATTGAGAGGAACCTTTGATGTGGATGATATTCAAAAGATGGATATAGACCAAAAATTATACAAGAATATCGTATCTTCGCTCAAAGGATTCGGGTATGGAGCCGATCAGGTGAAAGCTACCTTACAGAAATACGAGGGAACAGTCACCAAAGACAATATATCAGAAGTCATTAAATGGATAATTTCGCAAATCTAAAAAAAATAAAAGTTAAAAATTCGTAATTCGTTATCCGTAATTCGTAATTTTTACTTTTTAGACCAAGCGTCTCATGAATTCAAAGAATCTAAAAAAAACGTATGTCCAGACTTACGAGAGATTTTTTCTCGAACATCAGGTTGTCGTTTCGACACCGTTTATCCTCAACCGATCAGGGGATGTACTCAATAATTACAGCGGAGTGAGCATCAAACAGAAAATTCCGTTGCGTATGTATATGGGATATAGCAGGACAGCCAAAAAATGAATCGTTATCAATAAAATTTTACATTTGGATATGAGCGAATATCAATTCATCGAAAGCAATGCAGTGGAATACGCACCGTATTTTGCTGATATAAATAAGGAATTGGAAAAGAGATATGCGAAGCTTCTGCCCGGAGATGAATGATTCCAAATCACCATCCTTTCTGAGTTGCCGAGAGGGGTAGGATTGTGATTCGGATCCATATTGGCGTTGCTGTTGTGAACAATTGTTCAAAAGATCATCGGTAATGCGTGAATAGATACGGAGATAGAGGAACTCAAAAAAAGAGATATTAACGAAGTTCTGGATGATAGTTACAATGTGTTTCACGCAATCATGGTAGATGCGCTAAAATTCGATAGATGTATTTATGGCATGATTTCGACAGGGACGAAGATGGCAACATTTTTTGACGGGTATTATCCGGTGGTATCATTTTCTGAAGATTGAGAAAAACGATTGCTGTCAGAAGAGGATATCGTAAAAAGATGCTATGGATTCAGACTCAATCATCTCTTCAAGGGATTAAGAGAAAATCCTTATCTTCCTATCGATTACGGCATCATCTATTCGGGGAAACCGGTGCTGTTGGAACAGATAGCAGGAAACAAATACAAAGCAAATGCGACCATCAACAAAACGATAAAATCCGATTTCAGGAAAATGTTCGGTGACTTTTTCAGCAATCTCCATATCAATAGGATACCGGGGTTTTATAAATATCTGGTCGCTCCGGAGACGGATGAATTCGCCATGACTTATGGAAAGATTATGGGCGCAATAAGCATGAAAATACTGTATTATATGGCAAAAATTCACTCGGAAGCGTATGAAGAAGATCATATGATACAATTTTTGGAGACATTGAGAATGTATAGACAAGCGGATTGCGTCACCAGGAGAAGCTCGAAAAATTATCTGAAATTCATCAAGAGTTTGCTCGATAATTATACGGGTCCGCAATGATATATAGGAATTTCTCCAAATGATAGTACGATAATGGGCGGATGTATGACGTTTGCGATGCCATTGGAGGGATTTAGAAAAATGATTGTAGAAGCGGCAGAAAAAACGGCATTGGAATTCGTAGGGTCCAAAATCATTTATATGAATCGAGTTGATGGTGTAGAATATGAGGGATTCAAGATAGAGCAGGATCTCGATGAAGGAAGATATTCCGAATTCCTTGACTCGAGCAGTTGTATACTGAAAACGTCAGATGGTAGAGTGCAATTGGGGAATTGCGAGAATATGATAGCAGCGCACAAACAATGAATCCTTCTGGATATGCTCAATAATAAGATGTATGTTCACGGACGTAAATTAACATCTGATGATCTGCATTCCCAGACGGCAACAGTTGATATTCTCAAGGTACTGATAGAAAATATAGGTAAAGATGTATCCAACAAAGATTTTCCGCTTTCCAGCTATTCCAAGAACAAGAATGATATGCAGGGAAAAATCATTATACCATTATTGGAACTTGTTCAGAAAGAGACAAATAAAAAACTGCCATTGGTTTGTAAGGGAAGTATCTATGATTTTTATCTGAAATTGAATCCTTCAGATATAGATATAGCGGTCATAGACAAAATACAGAAATAATCAGAGATCATGTAGGTAAATATCAAAAAATATGCTTAGAAACTGGCAAAAGTTTTTTCCTATCTTTGTCAGTTTTTTTCTTTTTTAGGAAAAATAGAAACGAGGCA
>CAZIVH010000007.1:0-41203 GCA_964542965.1 uncultured Candidatus Peribacteria bacterium
TAAGTTCAAGCAGCAAGCGGTCAGACCGTATTTGATCGTACGCCAGATTGGATGGTTCCCGTATACGTAGTTCAACTGATCGTCAATGATACAGAATGCATTTTCGGATCATTTACCAATCCCGTCAATATTGCTGTACTACTATATATTGTCTTCGGTGAAGCATAGCTTGGTTGCTGCATATATAACGATTCTACTTGTGTAGCGTTGAGACTAGTATTGAAGAGACGCGCTTCATCGACCCGTCCACTGAGGAAGTTATGAGTTGTCTGTCCTGCCCAAGCACCGATTCTTCGATTTTGTGCTGCACCGGTAGAAAGACTTCCTGGACTAGTAGTTCCTGTAGCTACAATCACTCCATTCACATACAATTGCCTATTGGTAGCAGAATTGAACACGACAGCTATGTGTACCCGTTCTCCGATAGGAGCAATTGAACCTGCTACGGTAATTTGTTCAGCACCATCCGTACCTTTTGCAATCACCGCAGGATATCCAGAATTTTGGAATGCGATACCTCGTCGATCATTGTACGTAGCTTCAGGATTTTTACCAAAGGTGAATATTCATTCGGTAGTAGCTGTCCTAGAACGTTTTGCCCGGACAGACATCGTAAACGGATAATCATTTATAACCGGCATATTGTTCTCTATATAATCACCTGAACCGTCAACTTTCATCACAGACTCTCCTGACCGAGTATCGGTAACCGCATTTCCATATCATGTAAAGAACATATTGCTTGGTCATACATCATAGAATCTCGTACCAGCACTTGTTCCATTCAATCGGAATTGTTCGCCTACTATATAATCATAGAATTGCACTGCGATACCCGTCTGTGTTGCGTTGATAACCTCGCCTGGATTCTTATCGGCAAACGCTCATGTCAAGAAGGCTATGATCAAACCGCTCGTACTATTCGCTGCTGCATGATTGGTTGCCGTTCCGCTCAAGGTAATGATAATCTTATTGGTACCACTCAACGTAAATGCACCCGTAAGTCCTGCTGGAACATTGCTGATCGTAACATATCCGCTGCTTACTACGGTAGAGCTGAATGTTGTACCAGCCAATGTCGCTATAATACTTCCGCTAATAGTTCCATTATATGCTGATGTGTTTTCGTAGAATGTCTTTGGTGAATAACTCAACGCAGCTATTTCCGTCACATCAAATGCAGAGCTGGACACTCCCGTCAATGTTCCATCGCTCGCTTTCAATGTCACTCCTGTCTTCGCTTGATGCAGCGTTGTAGTCAACGTCGTTGTCGATTGTCCTCCTGCAAATGCAACGCTTGTCGTAAACGTTCACGGTATCGATCCTGTTCGCGATAATGTCTTCGCTCCACTATACGTCGTCGCTATATTCCGGAATTGATCGATCGCCGTAATCTTCGGTAACACAAAACTTATTCACGACATCTGATTGATGCCTGTTCATGTATTCCCTGTGATAGGCAAGAATGTCTGTCACGATAAGCTTATGATTAGATTCCTTCACGATCACGCAACTTGTCCTAACGTTCAGAAGTTCGTCACGTTATTCGTTATTCACGCTATCGTCGCCGTTCCTGGATTCGCTGATGTCCTCAAGATGTTTCCCGTTCCTAATATACTACCCGTGATCGCTTGTACCTGACATCCGCTCCGGATGAAGGTATCTAATTTATTTGCATTGGAATCCGTAGAGAAGGTAATCGTAAGTGCTGTGCTCGTTGCAGAATAGGTTGCAGCGGTTACATCATAATTAGTGCCTATATTACCATAGGCGACACAGCTTCCTGATTTGAATTGCCGATTGTTTGGCGCCGTCAAAATCAACGTAGCGTTTGTTTGGTTTGCCGCAAAATCCGTAGCTAGCTGTTCTTGGATGGTTATCTTGCCTAATGAAGTCCATCCAGATCAGAGATCGGAATTCACCGCCTTATCTGCAGAAACATTTGTTCCGCTCGATGCTGCCGTCACCAAGACGCTGAAATGATTACCCATAAAAGTAACGTATGGCGTACCTGATCTCATATATACATGAGTCGTTGTAAGATAGGTGAATGAATTTCCATCTTCCGAAGAATAGATATCTATGAGTTCTCCTTCACTTCTTCCTGGCACCGGCATTCTGAAGATTACGTTCATATTATTATTTCCCGTATCCTTGAAATAGATATGGTTTGTACTTCCTACGCTCATTGCAGAGATTGCCGGAGCTCAGATCGAAGCAGAATATCCTGCAGGGTCACTGAATACCGGAACGTTCAATGTTCCGACAAATGATGTTCATCACACATTTTGAAGGACCGCTCATGCAGGGATTTCTATCTCCGCCAATTGTCCGCCATAGGTATTTGATGAATGAAGTATCGTAGGTAACAGCAAATTTCCCGTAAATGATCATAAGTAGATATTTGCGGTTCCGATCAATGCATTGCTATCAATAGGTGGATATACCGTATTAGCTCATGTCTGATATCATGATCCAATCAATGCATTCAATATTCTTTGCTCCAATGTAAGTTGTAAAGGTACAACAATCAGTCCTCCCGTGTATGTTACAAGTCCTGTCTTTCCATACACATTCATATAATTGATCTGGACATTATAGGTTCCTGAAACCAACGGTCAAATATTATTTACCGTCCGAACATTATTCGCTATGGTTCATGTATATGTAGCACCGCTAATAGTCAATGATATAGAATACATTCTAGGATCAGTAACAATTCATGTCAATGTCATAGTACCTTCATATACCGTTGATGCAGCATAACTTGGCGCAACCATATAGAGATTCTTTACCTGTGTCGCGGTAATCGCACTATCGTAGATATGTACTTCATCGATATCTCAATCCCGATCTTGGCTAGTATAATATCCATCTCATCCGACAAGCAAAGACGCTCACGTCAATACTCTTCTCAGACTATTACCGGTATTGTATACTCCATCGACATACATACTCGTACCGGTACTCGTCTGCACCATCGCCACATGATATCGTCTACCTGTAGAGATAGCAAATGTCGATTTGAATGATGAGCTATGTGAATAGAATGTTATATAGCCATTATTTACATCGAGCATTTCGTATGTAGTGACACTTGAATTTCCATTACCTATGATTGTATCATATGTCGCTGTACTGTTTGCCTTGAACCATGCGCTCATGGTATAGTTCGATAACGTATATGATCAGATGGCGATATTGGATGTGCTATTATTAAACACCATAACGGTTTCTCATGATTGTGATGCTGTCGTAACATATGTTCCTGTCGTGATACGATTATTTGGAGAGTAATCATAGAAACGTGTTCACGAATATGCTCCTTTCAACCGAAGTTGTTCTCCTGCAATATAATACGGATCATCAGTGAATTGGATGGCAATGCCTGCTTGCGTAGATCCAGATACTTCACCTTGATTCATGCCGCTAAATGCACCGTTCAGAAACGAAACAACCAATCAACTCGTATTGTTTGCAGAAGCGTGACTCGTAGCATTCCCGCTCAAGCTTATTATTACTTTGTTGTTTCCACTCAGAGTAAATACGCCCGTAAGTCCTGCTGGCACATTGCTGATCGTAACATATCCACTGTTTACTACGGTAGAGTTGAATGATCATGTCGATAGCGTAGCGGTAATCGTATTGACGATACTTCCATTGTTTATTCCTGAATTCTCATAAAAGATCAACGATGAATAGCTCAAACTAGAAAGCACTTGATATACATCAAATGCAGAGCTGGACACTCCCGTCAATGTTCCATCGCTCGCTTTCAATGTCACTCCTGTCTTCGCTTGATGCAGCGTTGTAGTCAACGTCGTTGTCGATTGTCCTCCTGCAAATGCAACGCTTGTCGTAAACGTTCACGGTATCGATCCTGTTCGCGATAATGTCTTCGCTCCACTATACGTCGTCGCTATATTCCGGAATTGATCGATCGCCGTAATCTTCGGTAACACAAAACTTATTCACGACATCTGATTGATGCCTGTTCATGTATTCCCTGTGATAGGCAAGAATGTCTGTCACGATAAGCTTATGATTAGATTCCTTCACGATCACGCAACTTGTCCTAACGTTCAGAAGTTCGTCACGTTATTCGTTATTCACGCTATCGTCGCCGTTCCTGGATTCGCTGATGTCCTCAAGATATTTCCCGTTCCTAATATACTACCCGTGATCGCTTGTACTTGGATACCGCTAAGCGTAATGGAATCTGCTTTATTGGTTCCACCTACCGTCATCGTTACCGTTATCGTAGATGCTGCTATGGAAAGCGATGCAGCGCTTATGTTTCCTTTGGTTGCATATGTTCCTCATCCGATTCCTGATCTAAATCTCCGATTGCTTGGTGCAGTCAAAATCAAGGTAACGTTGGTTCCTACAGAGAAATCGGTGTTTACCCCTTCAGCGATAGTCATATTGCCCAGGGTTGTCCGTCAAGATCAAAGATCTGAATTTGCCGCCTTATCCGCAGAGATACTTGTTCCGCCATTTGCTACTGTTACTACGACCGTAAAGTGATCGGTCATGAAGCTAACATACGGTTGACCGTTGATCTCTATGACTGGCGTGCTCATACCAAAAACAAATGAGCTTCCATTATCATCAGAAAAATAGATATCGATCGATTCTCCGATCTGTCTTCCCGGTACCGGCATCTTGAAAGCTACATATGCTGAATCGCCGCTGCTATTCTTGAACTTCATCGGATTGTTTCCTCATACATCGATTGCAGATACACCCAGCTTTCCTAAAGCATTCTTATAGGATTGTGGATTTTTGAATTTTGGAGCACGAAGCACTTCTGTATTTTTATTTCCCGTGGCGTCCTTTACTTTTATCTCTCCTGGGAAGTGTACTTCAGCCATCATTCCACTTATAGTATCCGCTGACTTAATCACCATAGGATATGGCAATTCTCCATCTGATACTGCTAAATCGACATCTCCCGATCCCACCAAGACATCTGGACTGACTGGAGCAAGCGTTTGGATTCCTGTTGTATATCATTCATCTTTAAGCAATGCCATTATTTTTTGTCTAAGACTTCGTACGATAGTGAATGAAACAGCCGTGCTATTCCCTGCAGCATCGTACGCTATCATTTCATAATTTCCTTCAGGCAGTTCTACTTTACCGGATTGTATACCTCCTGTAATATACTCTACATCGTATCCTGAAATGATCGCTCACGAAAAACTTCCATTATCACTGAATCCCACTTCGATCTCTCCTGTATAGGTAGCGCCGGATTCCACTCAGGTAATGATTGGAGCTATCCTGTCTATCATATTCACGCTTGCATTGATATTTCATGTCGTACCCTGTTTATCGACATATTCCCAAACAAAGTTACCGTTATCGGTAAAGGTATACCATTCGCTGCCTAAATTGTTTACGATCATATATGTCGGATCCAGTCACGTCAATGTTGCAATGACATTGCCGCTTGTCCACGTAGCTGGAGAGTATATGACTTGTATACCTGTCGTGCTGATAGTCAATGCATTAGTATAAATCAACGTACCTGTCTTTCCGTAGATATTAGTGTAATTCAAGGTGACATCGTATGTACCGTCTGCGAATCCTGTACTATACGGCAATGTCCTCCACTTACCGGTTCCTGCATTAGTTCCTGTCGTAGAAAGCACTACTCCGCTGATTACTGCATCCACCTTGGTAATTCTTGATGGCAATTCTCCGTATAATATTGGCATATTCGTAAATGCTGTCTGCATATCAAAGCTTGGAGCAATCATATAGAGATCATTGATCTCTTGAGCAGAAAGCGCTTTGTTGTAGATACGCACTTCGTCTACCGCTCATGACAGATAGTTCGTAGCCTTTCTTGGATATTTTCCTATCGTCCGTTGCGGAGAGGTCGTAGACAACGAAACATTGTTTGTATTTGTTCCTCACTGTATTCCATTGACATAGATTGTCCTACTTGTCGCTGACGCAAAGACTCCGACTACATGATACCATTGTCCAGCTTGTGCCGTTATACTTGCATTTGCTGTTCTCGCAGTCGTATTTCTTACGGTAACCTGGAATGTCGTATTGCTCAGATTAATTCCGTAATAAACTTTATTTGTCGTACTTGCTCCTCTAAAGACGATACCTTGTGTGCCCGATACTCTATCGGGTCTTACCCGAGCAGAGATTGTAAACGGATAGATGACGGTAGGTGTTGTAGATCTTGAAACAGTTCTCGATCAGTTGAATAGCAGTATTGCATCTCATGATCGTCATCCATTCATACCGGCTGCAGATGCCGTAAAATTATATCACCATCATCAGAGATCATATATCGTGGTTGACGCATACGATCCGTCCAATCGAGCAAGCAAACCTGAAGATTGCGTACCGCTCGTAGTATCATAGATAATGCTATCAGAGACATTTCTTATCACTCCATTGCCGCTGAATTGTGCATATACTCGTTTGATGCCATCACCTCCTGCACCGGTCAAGGTTCGTGAGTAATTTCCATTGTACGCTATTCGGTTTGCTGCATCGCGCTCTGCAATACTATTCCCGAATCTCATATGCGTAGCACCTGAAATAGTTGATGTTAACGATACAGAGAGTCATGTTGCATACGCAGCATCTGCATTGATCGTAAACGATCATGCTTCCGTTCCTAGATAGAATTGCGTGAAATGGTTTGCCTCGAAGATAGCATACGGTTCTCCATCAATAAGTTGCACCTCGACATCAGTCAGATATTCTCGATGTTCTCCATCTTGAGAGTAATAGACATTCACGGTATCTCATTCATTCATTCCTGGCGCTGGAATCCTGAACGTTGCAAACATAGCGTTTCCTGATCCATCCTCGAAATTGACTTGTTGATCTGCTCCTACGTCTACGAGGGTAATTACCTCATCTTTACGTTCTGCATCAAGCTCTTCCGTATCCAAAAATACGGGAGCCGTAAGTTCTCCGGTAAATATTCCATCATCCTTTATTTTGACGACGGTGTTCTCGGGAATCTGGACTTCAGCTATCTTTCCGCTCAATTCATTTACTGATTGGAGAACTACCTGAGTAGCCAATTCTCACTCCAATTCTGCCATATCCAACATATCTGATCATATCAATGCATCTTTTGATAACTGCACCAATGATTTCTTACTAAGCGTATATCATTTTTCTTTCAATAACTTTTCCGTCATCCTCTTTTTGCAGATAGTATCATTTCTTGGACACTCGGATAATCTCATTTCCAAACCTGAAAGGATAGGGATATCCAAAAACGGATCGAACATATCGGCAATATGTATTCCAGAAAGCGCACCTATTTCTTCTAAGGAATCCTGTAACACGTTTGAAAATATATTTTCTCATAAGACAATAGATTCTGGCATCTCTCCTTCTTGTGAAGATTCATGTGTACCTGTTGTTGTCGGCAACGCTGTCTGTCCATGAAGCTGATACTCAACATAGCTAACATTCAGCGCTTTCCTTGTCTTTGGTCCGAGATATCATCGTACTGCCCTATTATTTTCCTGTCCAATAAGAAGATCATTTATATGCTGATACTGATAGACAGACGCGATCACTGCGTCTGAAAATACTCCGTCAAATGCATTTGAATAGAGCTGCAATCGATTGAGCATCTTTTGGAGTTCGATGATCTTGTCGTTATATTCTCCTTTATCATATGCACGATCAAAATATGTTTCGACGATTTCTTCTCCGGTAATAACCTCACCAGTAATGGTTTCTTCAACAACTCATCCAGTAGTTTGTAGTGCTTCTTCTCCACTCACTGCGGGAATCACTTCTGGAACTATTTCTCCTGTAGCCGTTTCTGGCGCTACTGTTTCTCATGTAGTTATCTCACCAGTCACTATTTCACCAGTTTCTACTTCACCAGTAATTAGCATTCAAGTATCTATTGCAGACTGTTCTTCAACCGAACCCGTTATCGTTATTCAAGTAAATTCCCTAGCTGCGATTAGACCATTTGCCTGCAATACTTCAGCTATTTCCTCATCCTTCAATGCTTTTCTTCTGATCGTTGAAGGAATATATGCTTGTCCGATATATCGTTGAACCTGTATTTCATCATCGTAATAGGCAAAGTATTCTGAGAATGTTTGTGGGCTAGCTGTCCTTTGTCCACGCAAAGGATCAAGCACATATCGTTGTCCATCATCCGCATACACGACAGCGACCCTATGATACACTTTTGTCTCGAAATTCATGAATGAGATATACACATCATAGACCAATCCATATCATGTTCCATTTTCACCGCTGAAGATATTCTTTATCTCTCCACTGGTCACTTCAAGCAATGTATGATCCGAAAGTCCTTGAGTAACCAAGTCTGAAGCATCACCCTTCAAAAGATAATCATTGGTTTCTCTTCGTGTCCGCACACCTGCTTTGAGTATGCTCGTAAGATTTTCGTAAGCAATACGAGAACAATAATTTGCTCCTGCTTCCCCTCCTGTCGTCACTACTGACTCAAGCGTATCGAAAGTAATATATCACGAAGCATTGATCTGAATAGCTTTAGTCGGATACACAACAGATAATGACATAGGCAGCAATGAGACTCCGCTCAAATCTACAGGAAGGACATCTCCTGATGTGACCTGAACCGCACCTACCACATCACCAGAAACATTATACAAAATTTCTCCACTAAGATCTTCCAACACTCCAGATAAATATTCTTCCTCATGAGATATCATATCTTCTCATGTGAGCATCATTCCTGTCATTGCTTCTGTTGGTGATATTATCTCTCCTGTACGTTCTTCTCATGTCATTGTTTCTCCTGTCGTTACCTCTGTTACTGGTAGCATCTCTCCTGTAAGTTCTCCTCATATCGTTGCCTCTCCTGTCGTTACCTCTGTTGGAACTACAGATACTTCTTCTGAAACCACAGGTGTTTCTTCTGGGATAATCTGTGGTTCATTCTCTATCACTATAGGAGTCTCCTCAGTAGGAACCACAATATCTTCAGCCTTATTGAAGGTTATAAAATTATATAAACAGATAATGATAAAAAATAACATTACGTGAATATAACTCAACCAGCGATGTTTATGCTTGTATACATGATGAATAATTACTTTATGTGTTTTATTGGCATGATCAGCTATTTTCTTGCTTGCATGGTCTGCATGTTTTTTGACTGTACAAAAAATTCTCTGAACAACGTTCAGGATTTTGCATGTAGAGAATTTTTTGTTGCACAGATTAAACATACAGTTCGCGTCTCATAGATAATAAATTTTCTTTTGCATTACTATTATATTATACGGAGAGATTATCTCTGGAGCAAAAAAAGACGATTTCTACTATATAATGGACTTGTTTTTTTCCTAAATTGTTGTGTAATATTCTTTAAAAGAGAAACACCTAATAATATCTGGACTTTACCTACAAAAACGATACATTTCATGGGTATGAATTTTATTCACCGACATGAATATCGCCTTTATGATGAATAAAAAAAAATCTCTCTATAGCATTTTTTGATGTATATGCGGTTTATCCTGTGCTTTAGGACTAATTTTTGCTAATTTTGAAGTAAACACCTCCTTGAGCATTTTGCCTCCGCCCTATTCTGTCGTTTATTATCCATCACATATCACAGGGACCTATCTCAGCGGACCCGTCTATGTAGAAATCACGGGAGCAGACATCAGACCCAACATGAGTACGGGAATTTTCCACAACGGGACCTATTCATTCGATTTTCGGCGAGGTACATGACCATTCATTACCTGAGCAGCATATTCTACTGGGAATCTATGGTCCCATATAACAACTAGTACCGTAATCGATCGGATAGATAACACCGCACCGACATTCGCATGAGTAATTGAAGGTATGACCTACACTATTCCTGTAACCATAACCTTTTCTGATACTTCACCGGGAGTGGCAGCGACACTCAATGGAGTTTCGTTCATTAATTGAGCTACCGTATCTACCAACGGCATATATGAACTCATCGTAACGGATGCAGCAGGAAACCGGACATGAGCGATATTTACCATCGCCATCAGTGAAACACCCCCACAAGAAAACAGTGCATGATGAGGTAGTGTATCCACAAAAGACAACTGTCCTGCATGAGACTTTTCACCAAGCTATTACGACCAAACCTGTGCATTAGATATTTCGCATATGGGCATGCTTTCTTGAGTAAATGTAGGGACACGAGAGCTCATCAGACAGATGTGTACCCAAAGAAATTGTCATAACGACTATTACACAAGCATCTGCGGACCTTGTTCGCCCACAACAGCCCATGACTTTAGCGGAGAGTTTCATTACGCGACACCGACGCAGCCAAATATTTTCGAATCACCCTTCCCCAAAGAACGAAACGATGCTTATCTCCGAGCATACCATCTCGGTATCATCACTTCACCCAGCATAAAAGATGCCAATCTGACATGAGTGCTGTATAGAAAAATCGCAGCCAAAATGGCTTCTGAATTTGCAATGGATGTTATAGGACTTACACCGGATACCAGCAGGGAATGCACATTCAAGGACATCAAAAAAGAGGTTCCTGAATTACAATATTACATAAAACTCTCCTGTCAATTGTGAATCATGGGACTTGATTATTACGGAGATCCAGCCACTATCTTCAATCCGGACTATATCGTCACGAGAGATCAGTTTGTGACTATACTTTCAAGAATGCTCTTCAGAGACTCATTCAATATCAAACGCGAAGAATATACGTTCTTCGATAGGGTGAGAAATTTTGCTGTGCATACCTTAACGAACGCCACCCATGCGTTATGACTCAACATCAAAATAAACACGCCGCTTGACTGGTATACCAAGCATCTGGAAGCGATCAAAACATTATGAATAATGACCAACTATACCATTACCGCAAAAGAGTTCAGAATATACGTACTGCTTATCATGTACAGAATCGATCAGATAGGAATCAAAACCATCCAGGGACTCATACAATAATTTTTCTGTTGTTATCAAAAAAAATCCTCACGGAAATATGCGTGAGAACTATTTTTCTATGTATCAATATTACCGCTATTCTAGGGGGATTTGTGTCATGGGTATATTTCCATTCACAGAGCATCTGACCAAACGCGTTTTCAAAACACATCAAGCTGATTACTTTCATTGATCTCCTGCCCGTTTTCGATCACCTTAACGATTTTTTTTCGGATAGCAATGATACGCCAAAAACTTCACACAGAGATCAAAATGAGATCCGCATGATAGGAGCTTCTTTTGTCGTCATATGGACATATATTTATGATTGCTATTGATTCACTTTGAGCGTGATCGTACCATCGATTGTCGGCTGATTTTCATACGCTACAGCTGCCCTGATCAAGAATGTCCCAGGCGCCAGATAGATGTGCATAGTGCTTCAGCATTCCTGTCTTGTATTGCATGTCATAGTCTTTCCATCACCGAAATCCCGACGTATCTCTGTAGGCAATCCATTGAATTCTATAGACATACTTACCCTATCGCCAACTTGCGCAACTTGCGCAGGATGGGAATCTATTGAGATATTGAGTTTCTCAAGCGATCTTTTTACGGTTATATCCGTTTCCGGAGAAACATCCACTTCACGTCCTTTTTTTGTCTTGATCGTAACGACGGGATGGAAGGTACCGTTTTCGTTGGTCATATCGTATCTGTAGGTATGCTTGATGATAGATTCAGAGAAATTTTTTTGTATCGGAGATCAATCTCAGAAGTTTCGTGTAAAGCCTACTATCTCATCACCCGTATCATTGAGTACCGTAGTTGAAGCATCGAAAGTCACGGTGAACGGATCCGTTCCCACAACGCCAGGAGTAACGACTAATTTTCCTACGATATCTTTCCTATTGATCTTGATAGGGAGATTTATCTCGGTCTTCGCTCCGCTCGGCGCATCCTCTATCAACAGTTTCGCCTCATGATCACTACTATCCTCTATCGTAAATTCGAAGCTTTTTCCATCTGTGGATAATATCGATTTTCCATCAAGCAATACTTTTTTCGTGGCCGTTGTAGGATTGGGAATAATCTGATTCACCTGCATTTTTACGACTGTAGGGATCTCTGTCAGAATGAGCTCTCCATCTATCATTGCTACGATACCGGTAGTGGTTACTTTTTTGAATTGCGGAGAATTAGGCGACTTGAAATAGGTGTCATAATTGACCTGGAAATCGCTTACGCCTACTTGCACATCATCGCTTTCGCATTGCCCCTGTTTTTCATCCTCGGTCATAAATGTTGCTTGAATAGCATAATTCCCAGCATTTTGGAAGAGATAGCTGAAATTTCCATTTTTGTTCTTGATCGTTTCGATCGACTTATCTTTGTTATTCCTATCGATGACGTCAAATTGATAATCAGTTATATTTACGGTCTTATCAAAGAATTTTGTTGTGATCGCATAATTTTTTCCGTCCGTCTGCGTAACCAATATTTCACACACCGGCACATCGGAAGGCTCCACTCTTACCGGGAACGTATAGATATAGTTGTTGAGATCAGGGAATCTTACATATACGTTATACAATTTTGCTTCATTGTAGACAAATGTCGTAGAGATCAGATTCTGTTTGTCGGGTTCTCCATCACCGTTGAAATCTCGGATGATTTTGTAGTCATTGAGACCAAGGTCCCTGAATACCGCACTCGCGTCAAACATAGCTTTCGCAGGCGTTTTTCCAAGAATCATTTCTGTATTTGCATCATTGAATGCGAGCGTTCATTTCGTAGGGTTCACGCTGATTTCAGAATCGAACACGATCGATCATCCTGAAAATGTCTTCTGCAATTTTTCCGATGTAGGAATGTTTATATACGTTGTCTCTAGATTGAGTGCATATTCGCCTTTTTTGAAATAGATACAGAATCATTCAAATTCTGAGGTAGTCATATTAAGTTTCAATTTTTGTCCATTGCCGCAATCGAGAATGATCTCCGTAAAATTCACTTGTCCCAATGTCGGCAGAATCTGCGAGTTGAAATAATTATTGTTGAGCGTATATCGCATCGTCGCTGGCGCTATGAGTTTCAACGCTTCATCACTGCGCGTATACGTCGGCTTGTCCTTAAGTTGAATATATGGCATGATCAGTTTATCGCTATCCAGGATATTTTCTACAGAGAGATTCCTTACCATGGTAATCACTCTGGAACCAAGTGCTATCGCCAAGATAAACACTATAAATCCGAGGAAAGCTCACATGATATATCCGATTTTCGATTTATTTTTTACCGTGATGATCCTATAAAGATTGACGATAAGCAATCCGATACCCAAAAACGTCAGGAGACCGAAAAAAATGACCGAAAACGTCTGCAGCAATGTCTTGGTGGTATTCGGATCCAAACCTACGCTCGAAAGCTGAGTCGGATTATTGATCAGATTATAGAACACCAGTGCTAATCCGCCGACCACGAACATAAACAAGAGTCCGCACCCTATGAGGATTCCTTTCATGGAAATCTTGGAAGCCGGTTTGGTGATATTCGCTGTCTGCTGTGGGCGAACAGGTTGCTGAGGAGCTGGCTGCACCGGTGCCTGTTGCAACGGAGCTTGTTGTTGTGGAACTCCTGGCATCTGAGGCGGCATCGGAGGGACCTGTTGCGGAGCTGGCTGCTGAGGCACTTGCGGTGTTTGTGGCACTTGATCGACCATAATAAAATAACTAAATATGCTAAAAAAAACGCATCTAGCATCATGCATCTAGCATCATGCATCGTACTGTAATGTAAATACAGTTTTCCGTTTAAGTTTCAATGGTTTTGCACACATGGCATACTCTGTAATTTTTAATAAAAAAAGCAAGTCAAATGCAATATATATATAGTAATATTTCGCATTTTTTCTTGCTCGCCTATATAATAGTATATGACTCACTACGTTCGTGTAATGAGCTCGCTACACTCGCGTATATTAATTGTATATTCGCTTCGCGTAATTACCAATCACCATATATTGCGCCTGATAAAGCAAATTACGGACGAAGGCCAAATATACGGACGAAGTGCAAATTACCATTTATCATTTCAAGTCATATCATGGAAAACATCAAGAGTTCAGTATTCTCAAGACTCATGAGCATCCTCTTCATCGTAATGGGAGTCTTTCTTGGTATCTACGCATTTTTCGCAAATGCGACTACATGGACGCTTCCTTTGGGATCTGGCTGGAATAATATGACCAGTTATATAGATTCCACATTTTGGAATAACAATCCGACGGATGATGACATCATCACTGCCCTATATGGAACAGGAGATCAGTGAAGCATCTATACCCAACATTGGACTGGATATGATTCAGGATCTTGCATCAATGCTGGCATGGCCGTAACATACATTCCTGACTGATCTTCATTACCACTCCAATTAACAGACAACACTATATACGTACTAACCTGAGACTTCACCTATTTGTCCACGGGCACTATAGAATTTGGAAATTGTAGCGCTATAATAACAATCAAAAAAAATCTGTTACTAAGTACATGACAGCTTACAACACTTTTGAATAGCTCATCTAAGAATTTCATTATCATAGAAAGCATCAAAATCAATGGAGAAGACGATGGAGATTGATGATCGCACACGTATAATTCCAACGGATTTCGTGCAGAAGATTCAAACAATGTCTCTATCAACAACGTCGACTTTTACAAAAACGGAACAGACCCATCAATAGCCTGCGGCATCCATATGAATAACTCACATTATTTTCATATTACCAACACACAATCATTTCACGACAGGGATAACTGACTTTTCATGAACAATTCACATTATAATTTAGTAGAATCATCTTCATTTTATAACAACTGAATGGATTGAATTTTTCTTTCCTGATCTGATTACAATATATTCAACAATATAAAATCATATAACAATTCACGTTATAGCTCTATTCGATATTGATTATCTATAAGCAACTGATCCAACTATAATTCATTTAATAACATGATACTTTCGAATAACTTTGGTTGAGTATCTATATCTAATTCACCAAACAACACATTCAACAATGTATTGGTTTCTAACAATTCAAGCAGATGAGTATCACTAAGTAATTCTTCATCGATATTATTTAATAACCTTATTGTAAGCAACAATCAGTATTGAGTATGGTCAACTTCTAGCAGCTGAACATATTATGGATATGCATATATGGTTCAAAACAATACAAACAATTATATGCCTGTTTGATTCACTTCTTGATCAGATTTACCTTTATTATGATGGAACACCTGAACAGTTGTATTTTGAGATAACGTATGGTCATTGACATTCAATGCTCAAAATAGTTTGACGAGCAATTTTTTCTCTTGGACATCAACTGCTGCATGACTTAGATGAGTAAATAATTCCTGGGAATGATTATACACACCCATAATCTATAGTCATGGAGCATCAATACCCACACAGATTCAACCTGTGATATATAACAACTCATATGCTCTGACAACATGATTGGCCTTTATCCCTACCAAGTTTATATGAAGCGATCAGGATTATATCTCATGATCTATAATCACTCATTCAACAAACACGTGAACTATTAATGTATATTCAAGTATCGGCACTTACTATAGATTATTCGGCACTTGATTAATGTTTGAAAAAACATGATATATAAATACAGGAGTTGTTTCATTATCAGTCACATTTTCATGAGGAGAATGATCTAAGCCAATACTATTACAGCTATGAAGTTGAGACAATCGAGCTACTCATTATAGCGCGAACATCATCTATGATCTAGGGGATCCTATTTTCACATGAATCACGCTTTCTTGAGATATAACATACCATTGATGATATTACAATACTGGTATTATCATAAGCTTTTATGAGCCGAACCTTTCTTGAGTCTCTTTGAGCTGATTGACCAACACGTATTTCAGTGGTACTTTCGCTAATTGATGATTAATCAACTCTACATGAAGATATCAGTTCACTATCTATGATACTGCTGGCAACACCACTGGAATGACATTTACGATAGACACAACAGCACCTATACTAACAGGGGTAATCAATGGAGCATATTACAACACTGGCAGAATCATAACATGAAGCGATGATTTCGGGTTTGAGTGATTCATAATAAATGGCGTAGATTATATAGGTACATCATATACAATCACCAATGAAGGAGCACGGACGGTTACCTGATATGATCTTGCTGGGAACACAGCCACAATAAGCTTCACTATAGACAAAACTAATCCTATCTTTACAGGTACTACATTATGATCGTCTATATCAGGAAATGTGATTAACAACTGATATTATAATACAGGGATACGAATCACCTTCTATGATCCTAATATTTCTTGAGCTACACTCAATGGCGCACTCTATAATAGTTGAGACTTGATTAGCTTACAATCATGATATACATTCTTAGTGAACGACCTTGTTGGGAACTCTACTGGAATAATATTCACCATCGATACCACGAATCCTCTTGTCACAGGAAACTATCCTACTACCGGACTCAATATCACCTGAACGAATGATGTCACTTTCTTACGATCATGATCTGACAATACCGTCATATCATGATATACATTATATGTCACGGGAGCAGAAATCCATACATACACTACTACTAATACAGGATACACTATTACTGGATTGGATAATGGAATTTATACACGGTATATAGTGGCGACCGATATAGCCGGTAACACATGAGCAAGCGCTATGTCTACTTTTAGAATCAGCACGCCGCTTAACGCTACAGCAACATTTACTGGAGGAACTATGATCCAGATAGGTTCCACTCGATATACCAAACTTGATGCCACATTTGCACTACGAGCTAATCAGCCGTGCAGATACACTATCACAGGAGCATATCTTGATACCTTCAGCGGCGACTATATCAGTGATATGATACTCAGCAGATCACTCACCGGAAGTGATTGAGACAAGGTTATCTATATCACGTTCTCTACATGAACTGAAACCCCTGTCACCATAACAAACACCGTCAAACTCGACACAACAACCTACGCACCTACTCTTCTCGGTCCGCTTACCGGAACTTCCGTGGGAGGAACCGCTGAGCTTCGCCGGAATCATTCATCTATCCCAGAAGCTGTCGGACGTTCAGGATATAGATATTACCTCTCGTATACAGGGACCTTTAGTTCTCTGATAGCAAGCGGAACTGTTGCTGATACTATTACCGGCGTAAATATTTCATCAGGATTTACCAGTACAGGAACTGTATACCGGTACGTAGAAGCGATTGATAAATTATGAAATACGAGCGGATCAGCTATCTCCTCATTTATCTATGATACTACTGCAGATATCATACCAAACAGTTTTTCTTTCAATGATGTGACCGATGCAAGATTGGATAGGGTCTATGTATCCAACACATTGACCATAACGGGAATGACTGCTGGAGTCAATGTCCTTGCAAGCATCAATAGATGAGCGTTGTATATCAGCGGCAATTTCGTAGGAACGACATGATATATCCAAAATGGACGGACAGTCAAAATAGAGCTCACCTCTAGCGACGAGTATGATGAGATCATCTCTAGTACACTTACCATCAATGGCATATCAGACACTTTTAGCGTCACCACGATGGAAGAAGATGAAGATAACGGGACTGATTATGAAGACATCGATACCAACCTTTCCAACACAGAAAAACTCATGATCATAGCGGTATTTGAAACGCTCAGAGATCTTTATGCAGGAGACAAGGAAGAAGAGTTTTTCAACACCTTCATGCTGATGCTCGAAGAGAAAATGGATGATTTCGATGACAATGACGATGAATACGACGCACTGAAGTATCTCTATGATCTGGTAGAACAATATTATGAAGACGGAGATTTCGGAGACAACGTAAGTACAACGCCTTGGATTGTTAACAATATCTATACTGCTCCAAACGGCAAAAAATACACCATCACCTATGATTCCAGCAAACAGCGATTCACGTCAACCAATTTCGTGGTGCCTAAATACTTTCCAACACTCGATACATTGAAATATATCATCGATATCAACAATCCGGTAGGTTCAAAATACGCAAACGCTAAGCCCATATTAGCACGATGGAAACGCGCAGCGATCGACGGAACACGGCAAGCATCTCCATACACTGCACCTAACAAAAAAGCATTCTACTTCTTCAAGACCATCGATGAAAGATATTCTTCATACACTTTTACAAGCGAAAGATATTTCAACAATCTCCTCGATGTAAAGGAATTCATCAACAGCACAAACAAAAAATAATTAATAATTAAAAATTAATAATGAATAATGTTGGACTTCGTCTTCATTATAGACTATTGTATATCATAATAGCCCATAAGAAAAGCATTTCCGACATTTTTCATTATTCATTATGCATCATTCATTTAATGCTAGTGATATAACTTCATAATTTCTCTTACCGTAGCATTTCGTGAAAAATCCTTCATCGGAATGAAATACTCAGGATTGCCTATCCGTTGATCACGTTCTAGGATAGCTTGAATAATCTCTCTTTTTGACGATGGAGCTACAAATCTCACATTGCCCCGGACAACTTCAGGAATAGACGCGATATATGTCGTCAAAAGCGGTTTTTTCATTGCAACCGCCTCCGTATGGACAGATCAAAATCATTCGGAAAGAGAGGGAGCGACTATCATATCGGAACTTGCAATCAAGGTGCGGAGTTCATCTTTTTCGAAGCCATCGAATACCTGAACGGATGATCAGAGATGATATTTCCTTATTTTTTCCTTGATATATGCAGTCCTCTTGGAGTCTATAAGATTGAATACAAAGAGCAGCTCCGCATCCACCATCACCAATTCAGGCAAGGCGCGGACCAGATAATCCAGTCCCTTTGATTTGCCTGCATGACCGTAATACGTCACTACGAAACGATTATTCCGGCCATATCTATTTTTCCGATCTTTCATATCCGTCGCATGCACTTCATCAGGATTCCAAAAATTAGTATCTACCCCATTATGAATCATCCTTATAGAAGCATCTTTTACCCCATATATCGTCCTCAACGCATTCATCGTATAATAGGATACGCAATGATACACATCATAAGGGAACAAAAAAACAATTTTTTCAAACAACCTATAAACACAACCCATTACCGATCATTTATAACGTTTTCGAAGTTTTCCGAATATCTCATGAACAGTTAGGATAACTTTTTTTCAAAAGAGTTTCCCTAACAAAGAAGCCGGAATAGCTCCACCATACGTACTCGTATGAATCATGGCGATATCCTTGTGTTTCTTGAGAATAGCAATCCCTTTTATACATCCCCACAGCATAAAACTGATTCTTCCTTTTCCGATTCTATAGATATGGATATCATCATTTTGTTCATGGATCGGTAGCTCGCGATCAAAACGACTCGTAAGGATAGAAATCCTATATCCTTTTGCTGATAGACGAGAAATAACCGCTTCAAAAACCGTTTCCGATCAGCCTTTGTGAGGAAGGTAATAATCTAAGACAAAGAGGATATGCTTATTCAAAACTATAGAGCGATGAAACGATAAAACATTCCGTCCCGCATCAGCGGGAATGATATTATACGATATACTATACAAGCAAGAATGAGTTTCAACAATAAATCCATTCTCCTCATATATAGATACACCACCAATCATCTTGATATAAAAAAGTGGCTCAAAATTTGACAAATTTCATTTTCCCGGATATAATTACTTAAGGGCTAAACGAATGAACGATGAAAAATATTCCATTACAAAACATCGTTTGTGCGTTTAAGCATTTAAACGTTTTAGCCTTATAGAGAGCATGAGAAGGAAAAAGAAGCTAACGCTTCATCAGAAAGTCCACCATCATCTACATAAGCACTTTCACAAACATGTGCACAAAATATTACATATCCATAGTCATGTAAATCATTTTCTATTTCATGGATTAGAACTTCTTGTCGTAGGTATAGTCACGCTTTCATCATTTGGTTTTACCAATCTCACCGGACTCAGCCAAGATCTGTATAGAGAAAACAGCGCTGATGTAGCTGAAGCATTGGTTGATGCTATGCAGCACTCTGCGGATTCACTCAAACAAGGGAACATCATATCTATCTGGAATATGGATCTGGATGTAGAAAATACATTTGCAAAATGATATTGTACGTATGGAGCAGCAAGGATATCTCCTGAATTCTTTCCCTACTTAGATGAAAAAACTCAACAAAGAACACGATGAGGAAATGCTGTTGATCGATGCAAGAATGCAGCAGATACGGGATATAAAATATGAACTACCCCTGCGCAATGAGCACTTATCGTATATGATGCATGAGGAAGATTTTGAGCATACGGTCATGTGGGAAAAGTCCTTCATTATGATAAATCACTCAAAAAAATAATCGTCAGAGATATGGCTCGAGTCGCTAGAGGGAAAATGTCTGATCGTCGAGAAGATCTCACTACTGCGCAAGTAAAATGCTATATCTATAACAAGACCACAACCGCCACAAATCCGACCGTACCTACAGTGCAAACGTGAACGACCATAAATACGGGCACAACTATTCCTGTAATTCCTACCACACCGACACAACCGGTAGTCATTCCTACAGAGCCTACTCAACCCACCACACCAACCGTTCCTGTAGATCCTGTAGTCACTCCTACAGAACCTACTCAACCTACTATACCAACGACCCAAGGAACGATAGACAATGATCTTTCATTAAAATTCGAGCGCCTTAGCGATATCACCGAACATTTCCTAACACAAAATGACATAACGATACATCTCACAACAAAAACCCCATTAAAACTGGGAGAAACTGCAATATTGACGCTGGAGATCAAGGACAAGAAGACCGGAAAGAATTATTCATGACTATTGCCATTTGCTTTTAGCATCATTTCTTCCAACGACGTACTTCAGCCTACTGTTGCCAACATCAAACTCATAAACGAAGGCAGTATGGATATCTCTATCTTAGGGCAAAAAACAGGAACAGCGGCTATCGTTATCACCATGGATGGAACAAAAATAGGTGAATTCAGTCTAGAAGTAAAATAAATATGACACATGTATTTTCATAAAAAAACCCGCATCAAACGGGTTTTTTATTTTTAGTATATATGAGCTGCTAAGCCACCAATTCTCCAGCCTCGGCTAAAGCGTCCGCCGCATCTTCTTCAATCTCAGCTTCCACTGCCATAAGCGCTTCATCATCAATAACCCTTTTTCCCATCCTCATCTCTTTGACCTTATTCTGGATATCTTTTTCTATATTGGTCCTTGTCTTTTCGTCACTATCAAGCGCTGCAATAAACTTCTCTTTCCCTTGAAATTTCTGTTTACCGAAAGTGTAAAACGCTCATGACTTATCTATCAGTTTAAGCGCTGTCGCTGCCTCTATGATATCTGCGGTCTTATCGTATCCTACTCCTCGCTTTACCGGCAATTCTGCTGTCTTAAACGGTGCAGAGATTTTGTTTTTGGCGATCTTGATCTTTGCCAAGTATCCAATCTGTTCTTTATCTTGGAGTAGTTTGTCTCCTCTACGAATCTCTACCCTCTGTGATGCAAAAAATTTCAAAGCGTTTCCTCCAGGAGTCGTTTCAGGATTACCGAACATGACACCGATCTTCATACGGATCTGGTTGATGAAGATGCACGTGGTTCACGTCTTCGCAAGCACTCATGAAAGTTTTCTCAATCCTTGTGACATCATCCTCGCTTGCAATCCCATATAGGAATCACCCATATCGCCTTCCACTTCAGCTCTAGGCACCAATGCCGCTACGGAATCGATGACAATCAATTTTATAGCTCCGGTCTTTGCTAACTCTTCAGCAATCTGCAATGCTTGTTCACCGAAGTCTGGTTGTGATAATAATAAGTTGTCAACATCAACCCCTAGCTTGCGTGCATAATGTGGGTCAAGCGCATGCTCCGCATCTATGAATGCGCAAGTCTCTCCTCTCTTCTGGATCTCTGCAATCGCATGTAAAGCAATAGTAGTCTTACCAGATGATTCCGGTCCGTAGATCTCTACGACTCTACCTTCTGGATATCCTCCACCGAGGATCAAGTCTAATACATAGGATCCACTGTGAAATGTATTCACTAATCCTACGTTGGCATTGTCTCCCATTCTCATAATAGCTCCTTTTCCGAACTGTTTCTCGATGCTCTTAAAAGCTTCCTGTAACTCTTGCTTCTTGGTTGTCATGTTTATGTTATTATAACAGTATAAAACAAATTAAACAATTTTTCAATTACGAATTATGAATTTTTTGTGATGAAGTGTACTCATTCATTCAGACGCATTACGATATCAATCGTCCATAGCGAGTGAAATGTTTTTTGAGGCCTTCCTCATCAACGGATCTGATTTTATTGTTTTATTTTAGAAAATCAAGAGATTTTTTTCATATGCTGAACTGTACTTTCAATATCTGTCAAAAATATGATTGATTTTGTCAAAAATGATTTGACATTGTCAAAGCAATCGCTATACTGACAAAAATACAGGGTACAAAATATTTATTTTCTGACCCATTATCATGAAAGAACTCGACAATATCCAAAAATCTCTCATCGCCTTCTTCAAAAAGAATACGAACCAGGAAGGGATTACGCTGAGAGAGATCGCACACAATATCGGAGCGAGCCACCCGCAAACCGTGCTCAATAAATTGAATCAATTAGTATTGAAAGGATATTTTGTAAAGGACGAACAAGGATACAGACTCATCAGGGAGAGCATCACGGATAATCTGAACGATATCGTCCAGCTCCCTATCTACGGTTTCGCTCAATGCGGAAACAAAGGAAAACATATCCTCGACGAATACACCCAGGAAAAGATACCAGCCACTATGGCAATGCTCGGCGTAAAAGATGTCAGTAGATGCTTCTTCGTCAGGGCCAAGGGAAATAGTATGGAACCTAAGATTCAAGACGGAGATCTAGTTCTCATCAAACAACAACCAAGCTATGATATCAACGATTACGTTTTTGTCATCCATAATGATCTCCCTAAACTCAAAAAAATCGTCAAACAAGAAGGGAAGCTCTATCTCGAGTCCGTAAATAGATTCTTCGATAATGTCGAAATAACAAAATATGACGAAACCAAGGTCATCGGTGTCGTCAAAAAAATCATCAAGGATCTGTAGATATCCTTTTATGCAGCAACCTGCGTTCATGGAAGCTCTTCCATCTTAGCCAAAGATTCGGAAGATATTTTGTCCAATTTATCATAATCCACATGAATTGCGTGCAATGCGGATTTTTTCGTTCCTGCTTTATTCAACCGATAGGAGACACTGCATTCACTCTCGGTAACTCCTTGTGAGCCATTCGATTCCACGATACGCACAATCCCTTTCTCCTTGTCGAAGCTCTTGATGAACGCAAAATGATGGGGATGAATCTTCTGACCTTCTGACCCTATTATCTCTGCCTGTCGTTTCTTATTCTCAGCAGTATCATAATATGCAGGATCCAAAGAATCAAATATAAGTACATCGCCTTCTTGAAATTTTGATACATCCGTAGTTATAGCTCCATCATCATCGACCTCCAATTTTTTGCTCGGGAACTTCTGAAATAATTCCCTACCATTACCCGTTACCGCTAATCACGCTTGGTTGTAACAATAGACGATAAGTCCACCGCAATCCAATCATGTTTCGATAGAAGTATGCCCTCATCGATTATACTTTATGTCTTTTTTCTTATCCTGTGCAAGTACGGCATTGAGATTAGCAAGTACGGCTTTCCTTCTCGCTGATATCTCTTCTACGGATTCTGATGAATTGGCCGTAGTTGCTATTTCTGTCGTTACCGCTGCTGTTCATGGAAGTAATTTTTTCTTCAACGCTTCCAACTCTTCCACCGTATTCGCCCCATCTAACCCCTCTTTCACTGGCTTCAGGTAGTCGAATATAGAATCATACGTCACGCCATCTATCTCAAACGACTCTTTATCTACGGTCTTAAACAATCATCACAAAAACATCCCTTTGATATTATCCATAATCCTGTCTCACATATTCTTAGAAACGAGATAATCTTTCAATCATTTCCCTTCTCAGATCAGCAATCATGCCATTCATTTCCCTTTCTTTGCTTTCAGATCCTCTATATATTGTGTCGCTAACTCCTCCTTCAATTTCAAAATATCGTCAGAGACTTCTCCTGTCGCTGTCTTCATAGCCTCTTCCAAACCCGTCTCCGGTGTTTCTATCGGTGTCTCTGTCTTTACTTCATCAACCATAAATCATTATAATAAATAAAACCAATTATGCTGCTGTCTTCATATCATTTTGTTCTATTTCCGCTGTAGTCTTAAGAATGCTTTTGTCTATCCTGGCTAGAGTAGCTTTGGTAACCATATCTTCTGTGACTGGCAACAACGCCAAAGGATCCTTGTATGCCCTCGAAAAATAATTGACGGTATCATCGGATGTACCTTCTCTGATCTCGAGATGAAGATGAGCTCCCGTGCTTGTTCATGAATTACCCACTAAACCTACCTGTTCTCATCATTCAATTCTCTCTCCAACCTTTCGGAGCGTACCATCCTTTTTTTGTGCTAGCTTGGACATATGACCATACAACACTCTATATCCGTTATCCAATTTCACAACCATATAATTACCGTATCCATTAAATCATTTCGCACCACCAACCCCGACAGACTCGATCTCACCACCAGCGACAGATAAGATAGGAGTTCCTGGTGCTGCTGATATATCAATCCCTTTGTGCATACGATATGTCTTACCATTATCCAACGACCTATTTCCTACGGGCGAATTCACATCTCGTCACGGCAGAGGATACATATACGTTCAGGATGGTAAGGTTTCCTTTGTTTCATCCTGCTTATCCGTATTTGAGACAACCGTCGTCGTTGCTGTTCATGGGAGCAACTCTTTCTTCAATGCTTCCAACTCTTCCACCGTATTCGCCCCATCTAACCCCTCTTTCACTGGCTTCAGGTAGTCGAATATAGAATCATACGTCACGCCATCTATCTCAAACGACTCTTTATCTACGGTCTTAAACAATCATCACAAAAACATCCCTTTGATATTATCCATAATCCTGTCTCACATATTCTTAGAAACGAGATAATCTTTCAATCATTTCCCTTCTCAGATCAGCAATCATGCCATTCATTTCCCTTTCTTTGCTTTCAGATCCTCTATATATTGTGTCGCTAACTCCTCCTTCAATTTCAAAATATCGTCAGAGACTTCTCCTGTCGCTGTCTTCATAGCCTCTTCCAAACCCGTCTCCGGTGTTTCTATCGGTGTCTCTGTCTTTACTTCATCAACCATGATCACTAAACAAACAAAGAAATAAAATCTATAACGCATTTACAAAATCCAAGAACGTCTTCTGTCCGGATTCTGAAGTCATTCGATGGAATTTTTCTTCAACAGTATCATCATCCAAGATATCGGTATCATTCAATCCATTCTCAACGAACAATCCTCATGACCAACTTCCAAAGAAGAACTGTCATTTTTTATCAGGATGCTCTTTTAGATATTTCCCCTTCACCCGATTGATAAAACTTGCTGTATACGCCCAATCATCCATATAGGATACCGTATAGCTTTTATTGAGAACCTCCACGACGCCGTCCTTGAATGTATATCCCAAGCCATCTATGCTATATGTTTTGTTTACCGTATCTACGATGACTTTAGTTTCCGCTCATCGGCTCACTATATTCCCGACTATTTTTGTCTCCGTTGTCTCTTTATCATTAGCGACAAATTTAATCTCGCCTCTTCCGTATCATCGATCCACATTATTCATGGTCTCTATGATAGAAGCAAGAACTTCATTTACTTCCGTATATATTTTTTTCTCCGTTTCGCTTACTTTTTTGATTTCAGGCGTTTGTGTTTTTACCTTTGTCTCATCTATCGCAGTCAACGTATCTATAACACTCACATAGGTAGATGCTGAAAGGTTTGCCTGCACTCTTTTTTCAACATCAACATCCCAAGAATCTTTCTGCTGATTGATCTGTCTGATATTGCCGGTTTTCTCATCTATAAACAATGTTTCTGATTCGAACACAGAAATCATTATCTGATCAAGCATCCATTCTCACTTCTGTTTTTCGTCTTCAACATCCGACTTCAACAATTCCTCTACTGTCTTTGTCTCTCACTGATATGATTTTTTCATGTATTCAAGGATATACTCTTTCTCATCGTCCTCTATTTCGAGATGTTCGATACTAACGTTCCCTTTTTCATCTATCTTGTATTTCTCCTTTCCTATCCATGCTCGCGCTTGGGACATACGATTGAATGTTCATAAATTATTGTTTCGAGTGAATTGAGATATAGTACCAAGCATACCCATATACGTACCAGTGAAATATTCATAATAAGTAGACCGGTTCTCCAGCAATTTGCTCTTGGATTCAGCTACATTCAAATAGAGCAGGGATTCTTTCAGTTCTTCCCACTCGTATACCTTTTTGGTCATTTCCCTCTCTACCTCTATAGGGATATCTATTTCATCTTCATGCCCTCCAAATATTTCATCTTCCCTGGCCGATTCCACGCCTCTCAAAGCATCCAACTTTTTTTTCACTGCTTCGACCTTTGCAATCACCTTATTCTCTTCTTCAGTCAGTGTTTCTCTCAATGGAGTGACTTTTTCATAACTGATTGGCGTCGTATCAAAATCCAATGTCACATCGACATATTGCTTAGAGCTTACTGCGACTATCTTGTCGTCTTCGTATTTGAACAAGAACTTCTCTATATCTCCTATTTTTGCTTTTTTGGCTGCTATAACCAAATGATACGGCATTTCTACATATCATGACTTGGTCGTACCGGTATACTTTAGGCTGCCGTCTTCTGCCACTTCGCTGGTATCCCCTATCTCTTTGGATTGTGCCTTAACGAAATCAATTATCTCTGTTTCTACTTCTTTTTTCTTCTCCGGAGTTTTGGCAGCTATCTCCTCTTCTATGATTTTCTTGATTTCTTTCCTGAATTCAGCTACCGCCTCTTTGTCTGCTACATCTACTTTGGAATCCAGCATCAGAACATCATCAAATTTGTCATATACCTCATCAGCGGTCATATTCTTTTTGTCTATATCATCCAAATTCCGATCCCTATCTATAGTAGAGAATCGATTGACGATAGCGTTTGGTATCACTCATCATAAAGAGAACATAAGTGCATTCTGGTTGTATCGTCTATCTCATCAGAAGGTATTTTCATCGTTATTCACCATTCGCTCATCATCATAATAGACTCCTTTCGTATCATCGCTTGATTCATTATAGAAACTCATAAGTTCGAACATATCATTGTTTCCTGCATATCCATGGAACTCTCTGGCCATCCTATATAAGATATTCTGTCAGGTTGATGCGGAAACCTGATAATCAGTCTTCAACCTCGATTCTATTCCTGTGCTTTTGGTGAAGTATTCCTTGACGTTCTGATCATTGAAATTTGACATCACCTCTATTTGGTCAAGATCGATCAATAGCCTCTCCAGATAATTATAATCATAATCCATATAATTTACGGTAACATTACTTGTATTCTCTATAGTCAGCCCCAATCTTTTGTAATGATAGAATTTTTTAATGAATTCCTTGTTCTTTTTGATGGCCGTAATTTCGTCTTCCGTAAAGATCGTTTCATCGCTTATGACATATCCATTTGCTCATCTACAGACATATTCGAACTTATTGATATCATCGGTGTACAATGCATCAAAGAGGACATATTCATCAGGATATTCGGTCTTCAGGTCATCTTCGAGTTTAGTCCTGTATTCGTTGACGGTTCATGAAAATCATCCTGTGATATATTCATTGTTGGGATCGTTCATCTCCACATATACATCAGATTCTCCGACGATATTCTCTATGTACGACAATCCGGTATTTGCTTGGATATTTTCCATGAATCTCTCATATTTCTCCGTACCGTTTTCTTTGGTGATGAATTCCTTCACATACACCATTCTCTTCGCTATGCGCTTATCCATTTTTTCTCGCTCGGCATCCCGTTTCGTTTTTTCTTCCGCAGAAAGTCATGCCACATAATCGCTCTTTATGCTTCCGCTGATATTCCATGCCTTGATCAAAGGGAACGTATCTTCCGCCGGCAGCAATCCCTTATCGTATTTATCCAATTCCTCCTGGAATATAATAGCCTCCCGAGCATCCTGAAACGTGTTGATCCCTTTTTCATTCAATGCTTCATCGGTAAGATCAGGGTTGGCGTCGACCTCTTGCTCTTTTGCACATTGCAGTATCGCTTGCTTGATGTCGGTTCTATCTTGTTTGATATAATCCTCCCTATTTTGGGTATAGAATTCCAATTTGTCGTAATAAAGCTGTCCAACCATATCTTGGATAATAAACGTAACAACTCCGACCACCAATCCGACCACCAATCCTACTGCATTTCCTATCCCTGGCACGACAGATCACGCTGCTCATCATACGGAGGTACATACTACTATTATGGACATCTCAAGAACTATGGAAGCTGCACCCATGAGCAATTCAAAGGTTGCTCTATCTCTTTTCACTGACGCTCTGGCTTCATTCACCTTGGCTACGAAATCCGCTTCGTTCATCGATTCATTCCACATCCGGACATCAAATCAGAAAAATAAGAGATCCACTGCAGAGATGCACGACAGTCCCTTCAAAAACGGAGAAAGTTTCTTACCGTATCTCAATACTTTGGAGAACGCTTTGATATTCGCAGCATCATCCATATTTTTGAGCACGTTCAAAATCTCAGGCTTCACATCTTTTATTCATTTTTTTGCAAGAATCTCTGCTATTTCATCTGCATCTGATGTCTTGGCAATCTGTTCAAATATTTCATCTCCTAGCTCGCTGAACTTCTCCGCCATCTTGGGGTCCATAGCATTCAGCATTTCTTGCGGAATATCTTTTCCCAATTTTCCTCGAGCATCCCAAGCACTGATCACTCACTCGTCCGTCATGGAATCAGCGACCTCAGAGAATTTCTTTGATGATTTTTGGAGATTTTTTCTTACAGATCTCGAAATCTTAGGATTCTTTGTAGCATCTTCTGTATATTTGCTCATTTCGTCCATCTTGGTCTTCATTTTGAGCATTTCCTCTTTTGCGCTTGCAGAGCTTACTTCAAAATTAAGCGTTTTCTTCAATTTCATATCATTAAATTTGTTTACACTTTTTTCCAATATCTTGTAGGCTCATGCTCAGGTAAGTCATACAGCCACACCATTTTCTACGGAATTTCTTGATCATTCTTTGTTTTTTTCCTCATATTTTTTTCCAGCAATCTCTTCCGGAGTCTTGTCTTTACTTTCTTCTTCATCCGTTTTCTCCTTGGTTTCTTCCGTTGATGGTGTTTCTTCCGTAGATACGACCTTTCACAACACTACCTCATTTCTCAGATCTTCAAGCTTATCTGCGGTTTCTGCTTGTATGATAAGCGATTGCTTCTCTTTGAGAAAATCTAAAATCTCACTGGCTATCTTGGGAGTAATGACTCATAGCACATTCCTCCACCGTCATAGATCCTCTATATCTTTGAGATTTTCTCCATCGATCTCCGTATCCGATATCATCATCTTTTTTATTTTTCACTCCATCGGCAAAATCGTCAATGACTTGAACCATCCAAGTTCGTCCTTGAATTTTTTGAGATATCCATCGGCGATCTCTGTTTTTATTTTTTCGTAATCCTGTGTCATGGATGGTTACATAAATTTAGTAAATAGCTTAACTATACCCTTAAGCAAAGATCCCACCTCATCAGCTCATGAGGCTATTATTCTTGCATTGAAGATATCAAGATTTTTAACGACATCGTCTATATCGCTCTTCGCAACATACTTGAGGAATTCGGTGTCTTTTCACGCGTCGTCAAGGACCTTTTTCAATAAATCCAAATCTCATGATTCCATAGCCTCTTGGATCAAATCAGCTCAAGCAACCTCCACCTTTGTCATTCTGTGCAATTTTGCTACCGAACTCAAATCAAATCCATATGTAGTAAATTTTATTATGCTATCATATTCTACATCTCCCAATGTTTTGACATTTTTCTTGAATGTCTCTAGACTTTGGATTGATTGCTCGTAGTAATTTTTTCTCAATTTACTGAAATTAGGACCTGGGTTGGTTTCGGTTCCCATATTCGTCAATGTCTGTTTCAATGTCTTCAAGTCCGTATCAATCAAATTATTGAGCTTATTTATCTTTGCATCATCAAGGACGCTTGTCACATCGTCGACTACGTCAGCTGCAGCTTCTGTAGCTTTTTTGACTTCATCGATATTTTTAGCTATATCAGCAGCGGTAGATTTTGCAGTTATTCTTCTACCTAACTTTTTAGCTAGGCTTTTTATTTGGACATCATCCAGATCATTAATATCTATAGCGTCTATATGTTTAACTATTCCGCTCAATTCATCTCATTTTTTGAATCTGGCATACGAAAATACATCCTCTAGAAGTTGTGCTTTCTTGGTCTCTCAAGCGCTTGTCAATGCGGTAAGCTTTACATCATATTCTTTAACTCAAGCAATCACCTTTTGTCTTATGCCTCTATCCTTTATACCAAGTCTGAAATTCTTATTTTTATCAAAATAGCTGTTGATTATTTTTATATCGCTGATAGTATCTCATTTTTGAACATATCAGCCAAGACTTAATAGTTCATCTACAGATTTGGTATCACTTCGACCCTTGCCGTTTATGTCAATTATTTGTTGTGCCTCAGCTAATTTAATTTTTCATGCCTTGAAATCGTCTTCAAATAATTTGCATCATCTATCTCATTTATATGATTGCCTCCTTATCCATTTCATGGTCTCATTTTGTCCAAATCTCAAACGTCTAAACTGTCTTCTTCATAGAACAAGACTACCAGGATCTTTAGGAATTCATGAAAGCCAATTCAGTCATTTTGTGGCTGTGTATTTAAATCATCCTTTTATGGCCATACCAGTTACATAGAGCGTTCATATCGTAGCAATTCATGCCACCGTAAATCAAATGATACCTCATCATGCCGCATCGTATACCCGTTCTATAGCTGCAAGTAATTTCCCTCATATATACAAGAGCGTTCTTGCTAAACCGCTGTTCTTATCGTCTGCTTCATGAACAAATGATATTCAAAGAAGGATATCTTTTTTGAACATGTAATAATCTTCTATAGTTTTCTTGAGATCATCTATATCTTTTTTTGTTGCAGTCCCATTATTTATCTTTTCTTTGATAGCTAATATCTTTGCATTATACTCACCAATTTTTTCTGTATATCAAATTTCTTTCAATACCTCCTGTTTATCTCAAGCTTCCATATTAAGCCAAGCATCTCCAAGCCCTATAAAGAAATTATCAAAATCCAGCAACTGATTGTCCTCATTATTTATTTTTGTATCGAAATCATCGCAAACAGTGATTAAATCTGACTTAAGCGAAGTATCATTATTAATATTTTCGGAACTTGTTGCTCTATCAAATGTATCGCCTATTAAATCGTTTTTATCTTGATCAACTTCTTTTAATGATTCTTCTGTATCTGGCACCATCTCTTCGTTTGAAATACCATATTTTGCGAATACTGTCATTACTCATGTAATTTTTTGTCCGTAATATACGGTCTTCATTTTAGTCTCAACCGCATCCATGATATTATCATCATCCATAGCATCGTCTATTTTTTCATCATATGCTGCTTTCTTTGTATCCGATGCAGTCGCATAATCCATTATACCTAGTTTCTCTGCAACCAGCCTCCTGATAAGCACTTTTTCTTTTTGATGCAAGAATACCTGAACTTTTAGCATTTTTCTATACGCTTGATATTTTCGTACATCCTCTTTATCTAGTTTAGCTAACTCTTCTTCTGATGCTCCACTACCAGAGAATCGATTGAGAGGATTAATCTCTTTTCACACATCCTTAGATATCTTTGCTCCAAATCCATCAAGTTCCTTCCTAAAGTCACTGGTTCCATCTAAAATATCTCAAATATCTTTTGTTCCATCGTCCAATACCGCAGGCATAGTTCATATATGTGAATCGAATTTATCATCGCCGCTATTCTCTCAAAGCATATCTGATCACGACGCTCACACATCTGACCCATATACATTTGAAAAAAAATCATTCACTGCTTTTCAGAGCTCATCGTGTTTCGCTTGTTTTTCTTTACTTTCTTTTTCATATACTTCATCAAATTTTTTAGGATCATTGGACTCATATCATGCTTTTTTGTTTCGATCAAAAAAGTCTCTCAAGCTCCGTCTTCCTGTCACGATTCCATGAATCAGATAATATGCTCATGTTCCTATCCCTGTCCATTTGAGAATCTTACCGAACGGTCTTTGCCAAAATGATTTTTTTTCAGTGTTTTCTCCTTCTTCTCCTTCTTTCTTCTCCTTCTTCTTTCCTAAACCGAAAATTTTCTTGATCCCTCGAACCCCTACCGCAATGATTCCTAGTCATCACAAGGAACGAGCGATATTTGCTCATGTATTTGTTTTCCATTCTTCCTTGCTGGTTACTCCATCTCGCTGTCTTTGAATTCGATTTCTATCTGATTTTTCCTCGGGATTTTCCTCTTGTTTTTCTTCTTTCTCGTCTTTTTTTTCCTCTTTTTTTTCTGATTCTTTTTCTTCAGGTTCAGCGGTAATTCAAGTTTTGAGCTTAGTCAGTTCCGTCTTGGATGCATCCAAAGCGGTAAGCATCTCCTCATATTCCTTGATCTCTGATTCGAGTTTCGTTATCTCTGCTTTGGAGGTTGCATCAGTCTTTCCCTCTAGTGTCTTGAGTTTCTTGGATGCTTCATCTTTCGCAGTCTCTATCGCAGTCTTGGTACTTTCAACCTTGAGCAAAGCTGTCTCTGCCTTAGTTTTCTTGAGTGTTTCATCCTCAAGTTTTTTGGCTTCAGCAAGAGCTACCGCGACTTGATCGACATCGGTTTGGAGCGTCTCTACAGATTTAGTTTGATCGGTCATGATATTCTATAATGATTAAATGTTCAAATGATGAAACGTTGAAACGATATTTTTAGTCGTTTTGCCGTTTACGCTTTTCATCGTTTTAAGTATATCCGGAAACGTTTTTTTTTACAAAAAAAGCCCTCTAACATTAATAGTAGGGCTTGACATATTTATTATAATACTTTTATATCGTAATTTATACGCCTAGGCGGATGTAATTCGCACTTCTTGTGTATATTTAGGCTTCGCCTGTAATCGCTTTCTATGAATATACGCGACCAACGGGAGTTAATTACGTCGGAGGTAAATTACGCGAATGAAATGAGCTAATTACGACATTATTTCACCAATCCTTCGAGAACTGTAAAAAACCTATCAATATCTGTTTGATCGTTGTATAGGTAAGCACTCATTCTGCAGGTACCTGATTTCTTGAAATGCTTATGCAACGGATATGCGCAATGGCCACCACAACGGATAGCGACATCTTGTTCAGCGAACATTTCTCCGATGTTGTTGAAATTGGTATTATTGGGAAGCATAAACGAAAAAACAGCTACTCTGTCCGTCGTCAATGGTCAGAGAACCTCCACTTTTCCCTTGAGCTTTGAGAATCCTTCCAGACACCACCTCACCAATTGCTGTTCGTGTTCTCGAATTTTTTTCATCCCTCCGATAGAAGTGATGTATTCGATAGCTTTTGCTAGACTCACTGCTCAGATGATATTTGGAGTTCATGCCTCGAATTTGCTAGCGTTATTCGCCAAAGTATGTCATTCAATACTCACATCCTCTATTGTTCATCCTCCGCGGATGATCGGAACCAATTTTCTTATCCAATCCTTTTTCAAATATACCACTCAGATTCCGGTGTACGCCATCATCTTATGTCACGTAAAGACGAGACAATCACATCCGATATCTTGCACATCGACAGGAAAGTTAGGAACCGATTGCGAACCATCGACAAGAAAGAAAGTATCCTCACGAAGTTTGGATTTTATTTTCTTCACATCGTAGACCTTTCCCGTTACGTTCGAAACATGTGCTACGGAAACGACTTTTACCTTATCGGTATATTTTTTGTCGAAATCGTCCCGATCGATCTCGTACGTTTCATCGATATTGAAAAATTTGATTGTAAATCATTTTCTCTCTGCCAGAATCTGTCGTGGCAAAATATTTGCATGATGCTCTCGAATTCACAGAAGAACGACATCTCACGTCTTTATGATATCAGAAATCACGAGCGATTGAGCGATCAGATTGATTCCGTAGGTCGAATTGTAGCTATAGATGACTTCACTCCATTTGCAGTTTATCAACTCTCCTACAAGTTCTTTGGAACGGTGATATACTTCCTCAGATCTTTCAGATAAAGCATAAATTCCGCGGTGAATGTTCGCATAATCATGAGCGATAAACTCGGAGACACCATCTATGACATAGCTTGGTTTCTGTGTCGAAGCAGCATTATCCAGGAATATCAGTCAGGGGTTGTTTTCAAAAATGGGGAAATCGTTTTTTAGCATTAGAGTATTTTTGGTAAATAAAGTAATATAATTTATGGAAAGATGGAGAATGGAAAGATGGAGAATTTTCAATATTTCAATATTTCAATCTTAATACAACGTCTTATCTTGTTTTTCCATCCGCGCTTTGAATACTTCAAGTGCTTCTTCGTGCAGCATCTGTTGGACAGGTATCGATCTTTTGGTAAGCTCTTTTTTGATATCTTCCCGGAATGCGCTATCGTCGAAGCCTATAGCCGCAGCATCGTGTTCCGTATTTCCGTAATACATTTTGCCTATCCTCGCCCGTGAAATCGCTCCGTAGCACATCGGACATGGTTCGCATGAGGTATAGATTTCACAACCAGAAAGATCGAATGTTCATAGGCTTTTGCATGCATCACGGATAGCCACTACCTCACCATGCGCAGTAGGATCATTGGTGGAAGTAACTTGATTCCGCCCCCTGCCTACGATCTTACCGTCCTTGACGATAACCGCACCGAACGGTCAGCCAGCGTTTTTTTGCATATTTTCTAGTGAAAGCTTAATAGCTTCTCTCATAAATGTTTCGTTCATATTCTACAACTAAACGATAAAATAAATGGGAAGATGGAAAATGAAAAGATGAATAATTTTCAATATTTCAATATTTCAATCTTTTTAGAATTTACGGACAATCACCTTATCCTTTTCCAAACTTCATAGATCAATTTCCGACAAAGAAGCAAAATCTTTGTAGTATTTTTTCAAGAGTTGATAATTCCTTATCTGATTTGGGATATCCGATATATTGTTGATATAATATTTCTTGCCGTCCAAAAACACGATAGACCTTTGTCATCATGCAAGGTATTCTATATGATGCAATCACGGGAATCATTGATAGAGCATCTCTATCTGTTGGGTCAATTCAGCTGCGGGCAACTTGTAAAACATTCCAGTTAAATCATTCATTCCGCTCATATATTCCGGCATATCGAGGATCTTTATTCCGTTGGCGATAGCATTGCCTGAATACAATGGGAATATATTTTCCCCAATCAAAGCATATCTCATCTCTTGGTTCCTGATCACCATATCGATAGGCCTAAACGTCAATTTCACAAAAACCGTATTGGACGAACGATAGTCGACACCTACATCCGTGATCATAGGATATTGCGCAATGATATCATTTACCATCCTTGAACGATATCGCTTGACGACATAATAATTTTCATCCTGAAGCCGATTCTTTATCTGTTTATAGAGATACGGTTCATCATATCGAGCTATGTCACCCGAATCGTAAAGAACTCTTTTTATGGTGTATTGATGATCGAAAAGGGAGTTTTTGAGCAATAAGAATCCTCAATAGATAAGTGCGAAGATAATGAATATAATCCGGATTATCTTTACAGAAAAAAAACGGAATCAGACCTTGATTTGTTTCTTATCTGATTCGATGGGAGTATACGTTCTTTTTATTTTTTTGACTGGTTTGGGAACAACGAATTTTATCATCTGACTATAGAACTATAAATTGACTGTTATTTTTTTGGAGCTAATTTTCATGGAAGGATTCCATAGTATATAGCTACAAAGCGGAGCAAATTTTTATTATGCGATAAAAAACATATAGTAGAATATATAGGTCAACACTGATCAAAACACTATTCACCCTGCGACCTCCAACGGCGTATGCCCTATTCTTTCTTTGAGCGGAGATTTCTGCTTTTTCTGAAGAATTGATTCCAATTCTGTCCTCAAATCATTGATATAATGTGCATGTTGCCCTGTCTCATATCTCAAGTTCATAGCATCGTAAGCAAAGAGCACACTGAATGCAAATGCTACCGCGAAAAACACACTATCAAAACCGTATTGTAACCATACCAACATAGTAACACTACTCGCCAATCCACTATGAAATGATGGAAATCCGCCAGAAGCGAAAATATGTCCAGTGTAGATACGCTTGTATCTAATGATATCGATGATAACCTTGGTGAATTGAATGATACACCCAACGATAATCACCAAAAAGATGGGATACATATGGAATCCCTTTCCTATAAGACCTTTTAATCCTGCAATCGCATATTCTACCATGAAAAATAAGGGCGTAAACTAAAGTCATTATAGTATGTAGCGAAAAAAGGGAGAAATTCAAATACAAAAACAATAAAAAAACCGCCACAGATTGTCTCATATCGCTACAGATAGACACAGATTGTAGTAATTTCTATATGTGACGTCCGCCTAGGCGGACTTGTGGCAATATGCAGCGCGAGTGAAACGAGCTTGTGACTATTACGTATTGAATTAGTATGCCAAAATTACTATATTTAATATATTTATCCTGTTCACCTACCTATAGCATGAAAGAGAATATAGAGAACAAACATTGACCATGCATAGAAAAAAAATGTTGACGATGCTGCGATCCTGTCAAGATAGCATTCAAAAAAGGATTTAATCCATCAGATATTCCTGTGCCAAAAGATAAAGATGGAAATCCGTTACGAATAGCTAAAGATGAATTGCGAGCTCCAGAAATAGATATCGACACAAAAAGGATTCAAATATATGAATGTCTTCTTTATGACAAAGACAAAAAAATCTGTAGTGATCATGAAAATAGGCCGAATATCTGCCGTAACACGAGTTGTGTTGATAAGGATTCAGACGCCACTATAGATAAACAACATGAAAGATATACAAAAATAAATTTTATCAAAATGAAAAAATAATATGAAAAAAATTGGACTATTTTTCGGGTGAATGAGTAATGAGGCTGAAGTTTCTATCAATTCCGCAAAGAATATAGTTAAATATTTTGATTATAAAAAATACCAGCTTGTACTTATATATCGAGACAAGAATGGTTCCTTTTATACGATAGAAAACATTAATAAATTACATAAAAGAAAACCTCTCTCTATTGATGATTTCAAAAAAACATTTGATATCGCTTTTCCCATAACTCATGGCAAATACGGTGAAGACTGAACGCTCCAAAGCATTTTTGCGATGCAAAAAATTAAGTATTGCGGATGTCACGTTTTGAGTTCTGCTCTCTGTATGGATAAATCGCTCTTTAAGCTTTTCCTCAGTGGATATAATATCCCTCAAACGAAATTCGTAGACATAGATTTACAACTCATGAATAGCGTCGATATTGAAAAAAAAATGAAAGAGATAAAAAAACTAACGTTACCACTCTATATCAAGCCGTCTAATTCATGATCTTCTGTTGGTATTAGTAAAATTACGAGTTATAAACAAATCAACAAAGCCATCAAAAATGCAATCAAACATGATAGTAAAATCCTTATAGAAGAGTGACTTATATCACCAAAAGAGATTGAGATTGCTATCATAGGGAATAAAGAACATATAGTATCCGATCCAGGGGAATTGATTTTGACGAAGGATTTCTATGACTATGAAGACAAATACAAAAACAATGAAACTACCGTTCGTATTCCTGCGAGCATATCAAACACAGAAAAGAAGAAAATCAGAGAATTGGCTCAAAAAGCTTATAAACTTTGTGATTGTAGTGGATTTGCTAGAGTGGATTTTTTTATAGCAAATAAACAGATATATTTAAATGAAATTAATACATTACCTTGATTTACAGACATTTCCATGTTCCCTATGTTAATGACACATCATGGTCTATCATATACACAACTTATCAATAAAATCATTTCATTCGCTTACTAAAAGAATATCGTTTAGTTGTTTACTATAATTGTATTATATGCAGCTTTTTGTGACTGACTATCAGAAAAAAAACGAGACAGTGATTATCAACAATCCAGATCTTTTGTCACAAATCAGAAAAGTCCTCAGAGCAATAATAGGTGATATAATTCGAATACAAGATCCCAAAAATGAGTTGAAAAAAACAAGATACGAAATCCGTATGGATCAGTGGAACGATAAGGGAATCACATGAAAAATTCTCTCTGAACAACTTCACGCATTGGCTACGCAACACATATACATGATTGTCGCGATGCCGAACAAATGGGATAAGGCCGAACTCATTGTCCAAAAGTTGAGTGAAATAGGGATCGATAAGATTATATTCTGGCCAAGCGAAAGATCCGTCATCAAAGAACGAAATGATAAAAAAGAAGAAAGACTGCAGAAAATCATCAAAGAAGCCGTGGAACAATCGCGAGGACGAAAATTGCCTGAACTTCAATTCACGACAGACATTGCGACATATATTAAAAATATCGAAAATACTGAAGTAATTGTCTTCGACAAAAACGAGCAAGAAGCACCTCAAGGGAATCTTGTCAAATCCACCATGAATATTATGTGAATCATCTGACCGGAAGGAGGGCTGACGGGAAAAGATTATCAGCAATTCGAAGCATATCGTCCGCAGATCATCGGTCTGTGAGAAAATGTTTTGAGAATGGAAACTGCAGCGATTATAGGTGCGCGATTACTCAAAAATAATGAATAATTAATAATGGATAATGAATAATGTATGACTTGTACTTATATGGACTATGGTTGTTTACAATAGTTGATGTAAAATAAATCCCAACGTTTTTCATTTTTCACTTTTCACTTTTAGTTATAATTATTAGTATGATCAAATCACTCATCAAAAGAATCACTTTCTATGACAAGCTGTATTTTCTCCTCAAAGACAGCGTCCTGTACCAGCTATGGAAAAAGCTCAACGGACAGCTTGCAAATACGCTCTATGGATATCCTTCAAAAAATTTCTTTGTCATCGGTGTAACAGGTACGAATGGAAAGACGACGACCGTAAATCTGATCCACAAGATACTGAATGATCATGTAGCGAAGACGGTCATGATAAGCACAGCAAACATCAAGGTCGGGAATCAAGACTTAGAAAACAACAAGAAAATGACTTCGCTTGATGTCTATGATCTTCAATCCATATTGGCTACCGCCAAAGACTCATGATGCAAAATCGCTGTCCTAGAAGCATCATCCCATGGACTGAATCAATATAGGTTTGAGGGAGTGGAATTCGATTTTGCCGTATTGACGAACATCACTCACGATCACCTTGATTTTCACGGCACTATGGAACGCTATACCAAAGCTAAAGAGAAACTCTTTAGATATGTACTGGAGAATAAGAAGCAGAATAAGTATGCTGCATTCAACGCTGACGACAAAGTCGGAAGAAAACGATACGAAGATATGCCATTCGATAAAAAACTGAATTATAGCGTCGTAGCGTCATCCAATCTCAAAGCCGACAACATTGTCATATCGCCTACGGGAAGCTCTTTTTCTTTTACGTATCTCGGGCAAATCTATACTATGCAAACCAAGTTGCTCGGTGAATTCAATGTCTACAATATCCTAGCTGCGCTTAGCGTTGTTCTCCAAATAGGTGTACCTATCGAGCAAGCCATACAATCCTTGAGTACGTTCGAACCAGTCACAGGAAGGATGGAACCGATCCTATGAAAATGAGCCCATTTCTTCGTCGATTTTGCACACACACCAGACGCACTAGAAAAAACATTGGACTATCTCAGCAAGATAAAATGAACGGGAAGACTGATAACCCTGTTTTGAGCACCCGGGTGCAGAGACAAGACCAAGAGACCGATAATGGGAGAAATAGCAGATACTTACAGCGATATCCTGATTGCAACCGACGACGATCCCGATACGGAAAATAGATTAGAGATCCTCGAACAATTGACGATGAACGTAAAAAATAAACAGCAAGGAAAAAATCTTTTCACTATCCCAGAAAGGACGCTTGCCATCAAATTCGCTTGCGAGCTCGCACAACCATGAGACGTCGTCATGTTCGCTGGAAAAGGTCATGAGACAATGCAGTTAACGAATTTCGGCAAAAGGAAGTGGAGCGACAAAGAAGAAGTAATGAAAAACATACAACAATAAGATGGATTAGACTTATATAGATGGATGAGAACCTATCCCGTCCATTCTATCTATCCCGTCTTTATTATTTAGCGGTAGCGTATGAAAAAAAAGTTTAGCATCAAACTCACAAAACCAATAGTCGGGAAGCGATTCGGCGCATTTCAGAGCATCATGAAATGATCAGGGATAGAAAAAATCGATATGAGAAAATATTCGGTTGGAGATAGTTCATCACAGATCAATCGGAAACTTTCAGCGAAATACCAAGAGCTCTATACCAACATTTTCCAGCAGGAAAAATCGCTCACGCTGGATCTCTTTTTGGATATCAACTACAATCGAAGAGGTGGAGATATCTCAAATTGGGAGCAAGCTCTCGCCTACTCTGAAGATATCATCTCCTACTGCCAGCATCAGCAGATCAACATCAGATTTTTTTGGCCGAGGACGAATTTCCGATGAATGGCGAAGTTGGAGAAAGAAACCATGAAAAAAAATAATGAAGAGGTATTCACTACCTTGCAAGAGATTTTGCATTGAGTGAAAAAAACGAAAAAGATCTATCAGAGCCTGTTGCAAGAATTTCTGGATGAAGCAGCAAAAGAGAAAGCAAAACGCGTCATCGTCATCTTCTCAGACTTTTTGACTATGGATAAAGAAACAAAGAAACTCCTTCACTATCTCAAAAAACAGCATATACTCTTCCTTTTCCAACTTCCAATAGATCCTGAGCAAGGGCAGAACTATAGCAAATTTTT
>CAZIVH010000008.1:0-40344 GCA_964542965.1 uncultured Candidatus Peribacteria bacterium
CCTTTAAATACTACGCCGAAAGTAGCTAAAACAATATAGACATCGAGAAATAACGATCGATTCTGGATGTAGTAGAGATCAAGTTTTGCTTCCTCTTCGAAATCGAGATTATCTCTTCCGAAGACTTGTGCATATCAGGTTATGCCTGGTTTGATGGAAAGCAATCTCTTCTGCCGAGATTCATAGTTTTTCACTTCATTCGGTAAATGCGGTCTTGGCCCAATCAATGACATCGTTCATACAAACACACAGAAAAGCTGAGGCAGCTCATCAAGCGATGTCTTTCTGATAAACCTTCCGACTCTCGTAACCCTTGGATCGTTCTGTATTTTTGGCAAGACGCCTTGTCTTACATTTGCGTCTGATTGGATAAGCTTCTTATACAATGCATCAGCTTCCTTCCCTCCGTATCCCACGCTAAGATGCGTATACATGCTACGGAATTTAAGGAATGAGAACAATTCTCCATATCTTCCTACTCTCTTGGATTTGTAGAATATCGGTCCACGAGAATCTATCTTGATGGCTATTCCTATGAATATCATGATCGGTAAGGTGATGATGATCAAGAGAGATGATGCTATCATATCCATAATCTTCTTGAGCACTATAGCTCGACCGTCAAGTTTAGAATGCTTATATTCCAACGCAATGATATTGTCTATATTTTCCGGTGTATATACTACATCCTCCAAAAAGAACCCTTCGCTGATGTGATAGAATCTGGTATTGTCACTAAATCTCACTTTTTCAAAGATATTTTGCAGTACTTCCTTTTTGAAGCTTCCTACAGCCACTACTATAAAATACGCTGATATATCTATATCTTTGATCTCGTTTTGTGTAGCGAATTCTGTCCTAAAAGAAAATCCATTCTTGATCTTCTCTATAGCTTTGTAGCTTTCCAAGGTATCGCTTCCTATAATGAGTATTTTATTGTCTCCTTCTGCATGCCTTTTGGCTTCAAGATAATTCCATACTTGATCAAAAAGAAATATCGCTATAAAGCTTCATATAGCACCAAGCAGGATAATGAATCTCGATATTCCGAAAAAGAAAATGAAATCCTGTCCTAAATAAGCAATGAACGTGATTGATATCACTCGATATACTCGCGTTTTAGTGAATGTTTGGAAATATCTTTGGATAGGTTTATGTAGCTCATATAGTTTTTTGATGATGCCTATTGCGACAAATATGAATGCAGAAATAATTCCAAATGCCATATTCTCTTGATAGTTTATCACAGGGACTCTCAATTGTACGCCTGGAATCAAATCCGTAAAAAGACGGATCCTGTACATCACGTAGAAGATCACGATAATGATACCCATATGCAATATCGGCCTTAATATGCGCAACACCATATTATATCTTCTCTTCATGACTATAAGGGCTATAAAATAAAATTATTGTTTCCTTATCATATCATTGATATATTTGACGATCTCGTTTGTCTGATGTTCGAAATCTCCTTTTGCAGGGACGCCAAATCCTGCGGCTAACCTATGCCCTCATCATCCCAATGTTTTCGCTATCTTATTGCAGTCGATGCTTCTGCTGCGAAGCTCGCCGACCACTTCTTTTGCCCTTAAAGAGCCTCTGATCATATCTCCTATCTTTCTGATGAGCAATACCACTTGAGGACCGTCTATATTTTGGATTATATGTAAACCGTAAGCTGCTTCTTCTTGATCTATATGATATATATCAAGTTCTTCTTCATCATAATATGTATACAATAAACCATCTTTTTGCTGTATCCTATTGAGAAGCAATTGTAGGAATTTTATCGAGTTGAATGATTTTTTGCGGATGAAATTATTGACCACGAAATCCTTGTCAGCTCACAATTTCAATAATTTCAACACATTACCAAATGTCCTGATGTGATCTTCGCCAAACAAAAAATTCCCTGAATCTGATGTAATGCCGAGATAGAGATAGGTCGCTATTTCTTTGTCATACAATTCTGGCCATCGCTTGTGTGTTTGTTCAAACACGATCTCGCATGTGCTTATGCTATGAACATCCTTTACAACTATCCCATGTCCCAATCCATCACCTAGATGGTGATCAAATACGACAATAGGTTTTTTCTTGAAGTATTCCGGATTGGATTGTCAGATTATCCCTGTGCGCTCTATACCGGTAAAATCAAGGAAGATAAGCAAATCATAATTTTTGTAATCAAAACGTGATTTGAGCCTGTGTATTTTTTTTATAAAACCGAATATTTTGCTTGGAGTGTTCGGGACAAAGTATCTCACTTTTTTTTTCTGTTTTTCCAAGAGTTTGCCGAATCATAGCATCGCTCATATACAATCGCCATCTGGGCTCATATGACCAAAAATAGCTATGCTTTTTGCTTGCTCTATCATATGTTTTGCAGTGATTACCTGTTTGCTCATATCGTTATTTAGCAAATAAATCACGTAATAGTTGCAGTCATTCTTCATTGACCGACACGTTTTTGTTTCCTATGACAATTTCTGTATTGCCCTTATGTGTTTGGATGATGGTGACTATTTCATCTATCTTTTTTGCATTGTCCGGAAGCGTGAAATTCGTAGATTCTTCTATAGGCTGCGCTACTGTTTCCTGAACGGTTTCTTCTTGTTTTGCTTCATTTGTGTGTTCGTCCACGGATTTTAATCTCAACGCTTTCGCTCTGACTACCGTCATCTCAGGATTGTATTTGCTTCATGCTTGCTTGATTAGTTGTTCACGGTCTATCTTTATGATTTTTTCCATACTCAATGATCTTCATTTGAAACCGGTAATGATCAGAATATCGAATTTTTGGAAGTCCAATACTTCCTTCACGAAGAATTCTATATTGCCTGATATATCCTCTATCTGGATAAAAAATCATTTTTTCTTGGCTCTCTGGATGTTCTTGATATATCATACGATCATGAAATTTCAAAAATTCTCTTTCTCTTTGAACTGTGAGATAAAGTTATATCTCTTGATGTAGGTATAGAGTCAATCTAGCGGATTTCCTGATACAAACACTTTGAAAACCTCGTATTCCAACAACAATCTTTCCATCATCGTTGCCTCAGGCACTGGTTTCAATGTTATTTTCGTAGCCATTTCCATCATGCCGAACAATCACGCTCCCGCGTCCTTGGATTTTTTTGCTCGTTCCAATAACGTCTCTGTGTTGGCTAGCAACACGTTGCGATCACCAAAATCATCCAACGCTCCCGCCTTGATCAATCCTTCCAACGATTTCTTATTGATGATAGGAGAGCATCTCTTGATAAAATCCTCCAATGTCTGATATGTCCCATTTTTTTTCCTTTCTTCCTGTATAATCTCCCCTATTTCCAATCCCAACCCTTTGATAGAAAAAAATCCCAATCTGATTTCATTTCCTATTGCAGCCACATGATTGAATGACTGGTTGACATGCGGAGGAAGGACTACTATTCCTTGGTTCTGCGCTTCATAGACATAGACGCTAAATTCATCCGTATCTTCCTCTACGGATCTGATCAGCGATGCATAGAATTCTACCGGATAATACGCCTTGAGATATGCTGTTTGATACGCAATCATCGCATAACACACTGAATGCGATTTATTGAAAGAGTATGATGCAGCTGGCTCTATCATCTTCTCATAGACGTAGATAGCCGTCTCTTTTTTGTAATCTCTAAACTCTTTTGCTCTTTTGGTAAATTCTTTTTTCAATTGCTCGATAATCTCTTTTTTCTTTTTACCTACTCATCTTCTGAGCAAATCTGCTTCCGCCAATGAAAATCATGCCATCGCCTGTACAAGGAACATTAGCTGTTCCTGATAGACAGCGATACCATAGGTCAGATTCATGATTGGCGCTAGATCCTCTACAAGTTTTACATTTTCCTTATCTGTTTCTTCTTCTCCATATTTTTCCACCAGCATTTCCCTTAATTCCGAACTCATATATGTAATAGGTTCTTCTCCATTCTTTCTTGCAATATAATTGGGGATAAATTCCATAGGCCCTGGACGATATAACGCATTCATCGCCACAAGATCGTTGATAGAATCCGCTTTTAACTTTATCAGAAATTTCCTCATTCCGCTTGATTCGAACTGGAATATTCATGTTGTATCTCCCACCTGGAATACTTTTTGAAAAGTTAATGGATCTTCCAACGGCGGTTGGAATGAAGTATCTTCAAAAAAGTTCCTGAACATTTCAGGGAGCTCTTTATTTTCTTTTTCATATTTTTTTTGCAGGATCTTGATGCAATTCTTGATGACGGAGAGATTTCTGAGCCCGAGGAAATCCATTTTCAAAAGTCAGATAGTCTCTAATGTTGGTCCATCATATTGGCTTACGATGGTTGTTTCATCCTCTTTGACATATTGTACGGGAGAGAATCTTGTAATCTTGTCTGGCGCGATGATGATACCACATGCATGTACGCCAAGCTGTCTCATATTCCCTTCAAGCTTCTCTGAAAGCTCAGCAGCTCTCTTTACTTTTTCATCGGATTCATAGATCGCTTTCAGCTCTTCCGTTGCTTCAGGCGATTGGATAGCCTTGAGTAATGACATCTTATCTAACATCAATCCTGATATCTGATTGGATTTTTCAAAAGGGACGCCAAGAACTCTGGCAACATCCTTGAATGCTGCTTTGCTCGCCATCTGCATATACGTACCTATTGCACTCACTTTATCGTGTCCATATTTTTGGGTGACATACTGGATGACCTTTTCCCTTTGGGTATCTTCAAAATCGATATCAAAGTCAGGCATCGATACACGAGCAGGATTGAGGAATCTTTCAAATAGGAGTCAAAATTGCAATGGATCGACATCGGTGATTCTGATCACCCAAGCTAAGATTGATCATGCTCACGATCCTCTTCATGGTCCTACCACTATCATGTTTTTCTTTGCTCGACGGACAAAATCCGCTACGATCAAGAAGTAGGAATTAAATCCCATTTCCTTGATTACTTTAAGCTCATATTCCAAGCGTTCTATATATTCACCCAATGTAGCCACTCCTACTTTTTCATCCTTATGCTCTGCTAAAAATTGTTTTTTGAATGCTGTGTAGGTTTCCATGGTTATCTCATGCAGTTCTTGCGGTTCTATTTGTTGTATGGGTTTCGTGGGAACTCATTTATCTGATATTTTCGTCATTTCCAAAAGCGTATCCTGATCCCATCAGAGATCGAATTTATAGCTCAATCATTTATATGCGCGATAGCGGAGCTCGAATTCATGGATATGCATCAATTCAATTATGAATTACGAATTAAATAATTACGAATTTTACATTACGGATTTGCTGATATATCAATATAGGAATCCCTTATGTTTTTTCAAACTAAAAAATATTTTTTTCAAAAAGAAAAACCCTGCCATAAGCAGGGTTACTATCTTGGGAATCAAGACCTAGATTAGATTACACTCCTATGACTCCGAGAAGCCAAAAGATTACACTTACCAATAACCGAGAAACACCGATAAACACCAAACCGATAGCTGCCTGTTGTAAGATTTTGAAACCTTTTTTGTATTTAGCATCATCTCCAGCTGCAGTAACCATTTGGAAACCTCCCCGTAGCAAGATTACCAAAGCGATCAATGCCAACATTCCCAACAACCAGTTGATGAAGTTTTTGATGATGTCGATAAGCTTACCTCCTTGTAACTGCTCAGTACCTGATACTCATATTCCTCCTGCTGAAGTAGCGTCACCAAATCATGTAGGAGTTGATTGTGCAAGAGTGAATAAACTTCCTACGCTAAGTATTCCAAATACAAACACAGATAAAATCTTTGCTGATAGTTTTCTCATTTGTTTCTTTTTGTAAAGAAATTAAAAAGACTAAGTTGAATATATAATAGATTTATAGAACACGAAATCAAGTTTTTTCTATAAACCATGTTTTCATCTATCATACTATAAATTCTGTCTCCTTTTGCAACTATTTTTTCCGCCTAGGTGAAATCACCAACAATATAGTTTGGGAAGCCCTATGACTGAAAGCATCACCCGGATGGAAAATGCCAAATAGTAGGGTTGAAAAAAATGTGTAAATAGTTACCTTTGTGCGGCGAAAGAGTATCGCGTATTTTTCATTTGTACCGTATCATGATAAAATATAGATCACATATACACAGTTTTGATCAGAAATTGGAGCATCGATTACAGACGCAAACCTTTTTGAAATCTGTAAAGGTCACCAAAGATTTTTACCTTCTTTCTTTTTTCTGATTTCTTTTTTTGTTGCTTATATTTAGGCTGTTTTTTCTCCAGATAGTAAATCACAAATATTATGATACCCTATTAAATCAACAGCATGTAAGCGAAACATCGCTCAAAGCGAAAAGAGGTAATATTTTCGCTGACGATAAAGCGGAAAAGCATATCCAATTGACCGACAATATCACTATGTACAATATCTTTGTCGATCCAAAATTCATCCGAGACAAAGAGAAATTCATATCGATCATCACGCCTACGATATATAAACATTTTTGCGAGCTCTACGGTATGCAAGAGGTCACTAAACTACAATGCATCAAAAATATAGAATACTTCACCCAAACGCAAATCATACCTCTACAGCCTCAATTCTTCTATTTTTGAAGCGGCATAATCTCTCCATGATATGATACTTACGACCAGACATGATATGACCTGCAAATCGAGCAGATTATGAGTGGATTTACCAAGGATATTGCACAGAGCTTGATAAAAACAAGATTGGATAAAATGATCTATATAGGAATAAAACCCAAAAACTATCTCTGATTTTTCGCCAATATGAATTTCCTTGCCGATTTGGAAAAACTCAACCTCGACTATATAGATATCCAATGAAAGAATTATGTGTATATAGTACCAAAAAAAGTCGGGAATATAAGCAAGGAAATAGTGCCGTTACAAAAGCTTCTTGAAATGTACGGATATCTCAAAAATTTTCCGAACCTGGAAAAATCATTTTACGAGCAAGAAAATAGGTATGTAAAGATTATCTCAGACGCCAATCCGCTCATCGCTCAAGAGATTAAAAACCTCAAACTCAAATATTATCAGACTCGTTCAAAGGATAGAATCCCATTGTTGCATGGACTCGGTATGGAATCCTATATTGAAAGATATTATCAGTATTGATCCTTCCTTGCCAATGTCATGGGATATGTAGACAAAAGCAATAACGCATATTATGGCATAGAGCAATATTTCGATGATGTGCTTCGTGGAAAAGACGGAAAGATTGTCTGACGCGCTTCTGCCTGGATAGGACCGGTAGGAGCAAACGAATTTGAATTGGAGAACGCACAAGATGGAAACGATGTATATCTTACCATAGACATCGGCATACAAAAAGAAGTCGAGAGTATCATCAAGAGGTATCATGAAATGCTCCAAGATGATTCTATCAGCGTATTGGTATACAATCCTTTCAATGGTCATGTCAAAGCTTCAGCCACCTATCCATCGTACAATCCGAATAATTATAATGATGCATTCACCCTTCAGCCGTTAAGTCCAAAATATTGATACATGCTTGATGATCTCAGTTATGTCGAGCATCCCATCTTTATCACTACTTGAGGAGAATATAGGCTTGCCACTAGCGTAGAAAGGATGGATACTACCATACCAAAATACATTAGCAAAAACGTCTATGGACCACAGGTATTGGTTGATAAGAACATCAATATGTCGTACGAACCGTGAAGCGTTTTCAAGGCTTTTACGGTAGCCATAGGGCTAGATACCGATGAAATAAGATTTTATGATCCATACAACGATCCTGGGAAAGTTAAAGTATGAATATACACTATCAAAAACGCTGAAGATGTCTGTATGTGAGATTGGAATTTCCTCCACGCTTTCGTACGATCATGCAATGTCGGAATGGTTAGAATCGCTCAGAAACTGGGAAAAGAAGTCTTCTATAACTATTTGGATAAGTTGGGATTCTGAAAAATCACATGAATAGAATTGGCTAATGAAGATCCTTGATTCGTAGAATCTGTCACAACAGTCTCTGATACTAGATTCTTCAATAATACATTCTGACAGTGATTACTAGTTACCCCTATACAGCTTGCAGCAGCCTATGGCGCTATAGTCAATGAAGGATATTACGTACAACCAACTATCATCAAATGAATATACGATGTCAAAACACAAACCTATCGTCCTACTGCCACCAAAATCGTAAAGCAGATTTTCAGACCGGAGACAGCGGAAGCGCTAAAGGTAGGCCTTTTCAGCGTTATGGAACAGAATCCTGAATTAAAATATGCAAAAGTTGAAGGATATCTTCTCTGAGGGAAGACATGAACATCGCAGATATCCTATAAGGGTAAATATATGAAATGAGAGTGATGGACTAATGGATCATTCATATGAATCATCACAAAAGACGATCCCCAATATATCATTGTTGTGCAGGTTCGTAGGCCAAGACAGAATCAACGGTGATTTGCGACAGCAGGAAAAATCTTCTGAGAGATAGCTAAATTCATCATCAATTATTCGCTCATTGAAAAATAGGTAGAATACGGTAATTTACTCGTCATCACTCGCGTAATCAACTTCATATGTATTTATGAATAGTATCCAAAGGATAAATTACGGACGAAGTCCAAATACATATCACAGAGGGATAAATCACACGGAGTTAATTTAGTTGAAAATATGAATCGTTTCCATAAAGTATCGTAACAAATTTTATATTGTTATATAACCATAATGTTTGGAAAAATCGGAGAGCTTAAAAAAATGTATGATAAGTATAAGACGCTGCAAAAAGCGCTTAAGAATCTAGTAATTAGAGGGAAAGAAGGCAAATTCATCTGATCGGACGGAACTGAACAAGATGCTATCGTAGTAGATATCAGCGGAGAGATGAAATTAAGAGATCTTAAGATCAATGATACTTCGTTGCTTGACCCAAATAAAAAATCTGAACTTGAAGGAATTATTTTGAAGTGTTTTCAAAAAGCTCAAGATAAAGCTCAAGAAATCGTCGGAGAAAAAACTAAGGAAATTCTTGGTGTAGATCCTTCTGATATGGCAAGCATGCTTTGAGGAGGTGGAATACCTGGTATGAATTAAAATTTAGACTATCACTCCATTACATAAGACATGAAGAGATTATACTAGCTTCTTCATGTTTTTTTATTTTTTACTGTAATTCTAATATCTTTGGTTCATAGCCATGATTTTTGAAATAGTCGAATACTTCCTTGATATCCTCTATCGGTGTGGATGCTCATCAGGTGATAGCAACCGTATCGCTTGCGAACAATCCCTCTTCCGGATATTGTAAGATATCTTCCAATGATTCTCCATAGAAACTTTTCTTGTTGTTTTTGACTCCTATATTGTATAGCTCTTTCGTATTATTACTTTCTTTTCCTCATATGACAACAAAAGCCTCAAATTTATCGAGATTCTGAACCACGACCGTCTGTCTTTCGTAGGTTGCTTTGCAGACATCGGAAAGTGCAGGCAGAGAAGCGTCTGGATACTCTCTTTTTATCTCTTCCAGCATCTCTTGTACATATGCAAAATTTAGCGTTGTTTGCGATAATACGGCAAATCTCGTGTCTGGATCTATCTTTGGTAGAGATGCCTTATCTTGGAATACATATGGAGTCCCTCATTTTGATATGATGTATTCTACGATATTTTTCCCTTCTTGATGATTCTCTTTGCCTATATAGAAAAATGTCGTTATCCCTGCTTGTATGAATACATCTACTTCCGTATAAATTTTTGTGACGAACGGACATTCCAGATTATATACTGCCATAAATCTTTTTTTTGCATCTTCCAATATCGATCTATTGGTTCCATGTGCAGAAAACACTACGACAGCATTATCATAGACAATGTCTTCCATATGTTCCACAAAAATCACTCATTGTCTCTCGAATTCTTTCGTGACTTTCGGGTTATGCACCAATGCATGGACGCAAAAAATTTTTTCCTTGGAATGTTTAACGACAATATCGTTCAACTGATCTATGGATCTTTTTACTCAAAAACAGAAGCTGGATGGACTCAGATAATAGACGGTTTTCATGTCTCCAAAATAATATCATAAAAAAATGTGTGTCGTTTGTTTTATATAGTATTCTCACTCTCTTTTCAAGACTTGTTTTTTGTATACAAATCACTATATGTCAATCTATGGAAATAAAAAAAGCATATCTATGAAAAAGAAATACACAGATTGCATCGCTCGGCTAAACGTCGATTCCCCTGCCTATTATTTCGTACAAGCATTACGATCCATTCATAAGCAAAAAGGTAAGTATGATTTTGTTAATCTGAATGATATTCTTGCTTTGCTTTCTGAATCTCATCGAACTATCATCAACGATCCGGAAAATGGAGTATTGGATACACTTATGCGTATGCAGATTATCGAACAGAATCTTGCAAACGATCTCAAATTCCAAATACATCCAGATCATTGGATATCGTTTGATACTACCCCTGAATGATTTTCTTCAGGGTTTTTTTGTTTGCTATGGATAGATAAAAATATATGATACCATCACTCTTTATCATTAGTCATACTATCATGATCATCAGAAAAAAAACGCTTACCGTCAATGTATGAGGAGTTTTAATCGGAGGCGCTCATCCTATCGTCATCCAATCCATGACGAACACACCTACAGCAGATATCGCTGCGACCGTCCAACAGATCAAAGAGCTTGCATTAGCATGAAGTGAACTGGTACGTATCACTGTTGATACAGAAGATTCTGCAAAAGCAGTCCCAGAGATCATCAAACAATTACATGATCAATGAATCAACATTCCTATCGTCGGTGATTTCCATTTCAATGGACACCTGCTTTTGGAACAATATCCCGAGATGGCGCAAGCATTAGCAAAATATAGGATCAATCCTGGGAATGTAGGCACATGATCCAACCATGATGAGCATTTCAAGCAATTCATCGGCTTTGCCGTAACATATAATAAACCCATCAGAATCGGTATCAATGGCGGTTCTTTGGATAAGGAATTATTGCAGCATAATATGGAAGAGAACGCAAAAAAAGAGCAACCGCTCTCTGATAGAGAAGTCTTTATCGATAGCATGGTTCAGTCTTGTCTCCTGTCCATAGAGAAAGCGCAGGAATTTGGATTAACAAAAGATAAGATCATCCTTTCAGTAAAACTTTCTGATGTACAAGATGTCATAGAAGCTAGCGAAAAACTCAGCAAAGCAACTGACTGCCCTCTTCATCTCTGATTGACCGAAGCGGGATGATCGACAAAATGACTCGTCTCCAGCGCCGCTGCATTGGGAATTTTATTGCAACAAGGCATAGGCGATACTATCAGAATATCTGTAACACCAGAACCTGGACAACCAAGAGCTTTGGAAGTGGAAGCATGCAAATATCTCTTACAATCCATGTGATTCCGCTACTTCCAACCGCTCATCACATCATGTCCTGGATGTGGCAGGACAAGCTCTTCAGCTTTTCAAACGCTCGCAAAACAAGTGCAAGACGAGATTAGCAAAAGAATGCCTACACGAAAAACCTTATATCCTGGATGCGAAAAGACCAAGATAGCTATCATGGGATGTGTGGTCAATGGCATAGGAGAAGCGTCTCATGCTGATATAGGCATATTCTTTCCTTGAAACAATGAAAATCCAAAAATACCGGTCTACGTCCATGGCAAACCGTACACTATACTGGATAATGATTGAGTGTTTGAACACTTTATGGATATTATCGAAAAATATTTTAGGAAAGAGATTTAACAAAAAGACGGGATAGACTGACTTGGAGATAGATTAGGATCCTATTCCGTCTATTCTATCTACTCCGTCTTATTATAGTTTAGTCTCCTATAAACGAAAATATAATCTCTCTTTCCCTTGCATGATCGAGTTCAAAGAGCAATACTCTCTGTCGTCTTCCGAACATTATTTTTCCGTCTTGGACTGGAATAGTTTCGCTACTATTTCCCATAAGCATCCCTCTGATATGTGCATGTCCATTGAGACATTCTTCTTTGCTGTCACACATGGTTTTTGGATCTCTATGTTCTAGATCATTGTGTTGATATCGTTCATCTATAGATACGTTTTTGTCGCATCGTTTTTTTAAATCATTCCAAAATCACTCCTCTGCTTCATTGATTTTCAATACTGCTGTCGTGTGGCGGGTGAACACATTCATGAGTCCGTTTTTGCATTCGTTTTTTTTGACAAATTCCTGTATATCTTCAGTGATATCTATGATATCAAAAGGTTTTGTCGTCTTATATACCTTGTTAGTAAAATAATACATACTATTCTGATCAAATAAAAATGTGCAGTGTTTATACAAAAATATGACCCTATTTCAATGATTTTCTTTCAATATTGACTTTTTATCTTAAATTATTATGTATGGTGGACCAAAAAAACAAAAAACCAATGCATAAATCAAAGATCAAACCATTCATCATCGAAAAATTTCAGTTCATGGCTAATCAATCCGTACACAGCATGACATTGCTGAAACGGAAAAAGATTCCCGGCAATCCTTGTCTTAGATTCCCCGGAGGAGGACATCACCAAAGTGATTTCATCCAAATCAATCTGATCCGCAGCAAAGAAAAGGGAAACCAGATAAAGATCACTTACCGAAAAAAACAGTATGAAGTACTGCCATTTTCGACAGATGAAGAACAACGTACTACTATCGAATTCCTCAAACAGGACGAGATAGTAAAACATCTCTAAACAACCATCTACTATCGTTTCTTATTGGTCCGTTATTTACGGACCATTTTTTATTTCTGTAGCATTTCTATCATAAGATCCTGGTGTCTATTCTTGAGATCATGGACCATAGTCTTTTTGTTCTCCATAAACTTATTGATATCGAATCCATATTCCTCTAACATCAGAGAGGTATGATCAACTCAGATATAATGCGGCAATATCACATAATCCGCTCCTTGTTCATAAAGTTTGATCGCTTCTTGGATATGATTTGAGACCAGAATGACAATAATACTCGGATGTATCTGCTTCATGGTTTTGAGCAATATCATATTTTCATCAAATTTCTTTACCGTACTGATAATCATCCTAGTCTCCTTAATGTTCAATTCATGGAGAAAATCTATATCGCCGATATCGCCATAAACGCACGGTGTCTTTTTCTTTTGCAGGAGTCCTATGATTCCTGGATGTTCGTCAACGACCAATATGCTCTTATGGCTTTTGTGTATCATATCATAGATATTGCTTCAAAATCTTCCATAGCCAAACAATACGATCTCATAATTTTTCTTGTTAATCTTCTTATGCTCTTTGTTCCATACTCATGGAAGCAACGTCAAAAATGGTTTGAAAATATAGTACAATTTTTCTCCGTATATCATAAAATAACTCGATCATGCAATACTGATAAGTCACAACAATGTTACCATAGAAAGGATTGTCGGATCTTTGATATATCATGAGCTTATGCCCATCGTTATCATCAAGAATGAGAATTCGCTTATCTGTCACAATGATATTCCAGATAGAAAATTGTTTTTTCTCGTGTGTCCGAGGAATCATAATACAATCATAGTGATGATCGGTTTGACGATCAAGACAAATCAAGAGAATACCAGTAATGGTGTTAGAACAGACCATATCGTTGCTCAGAAACTAACATGCGATCATAATAGCACAAAAAAGATAACGATAAAGAAGTCTCTCAATGGTTTGATCCTACTCGTAATTTCGAATCTATAGGAAGAATTAGCTAACGTGATCCCGGCAACCAACGTCCCTATCTCTATTCAGAACCCTAATCGATAAAAGAGCGCACCGAGAATGAAACATCGTCCTATCGAAAAGAGGAACAAATATTCTTGGGATTCTGCGATTTTTTTTGTCATTTTAGGAATGACATATTTTGTTGCAAGATATAATCCTCATGCCAATGCAATGACCTTTGCGATCAAACTAATGATAATTACCGTTGATTGCGTCTGTTCTATGCTTTTATAGGTCGCCATTCAAAGGATAAGGAGCATAACGATGATATCCTGTACGATAAGTATGCCTATACTCAATCTACCGTAAGTAGATTCCATCTCTTCCTTATCTCCAAGCAGTTTCAATACCACGATAGTACTGCTGAACGCAAACCCTATAGAAAGGAATGTCGAGGTCATGGTATCGAACCCCATGAAAGTAGCGATAAAATATCCCAACACTCAGGTAACGAGCACTTGAAAAAATCATGCGATCAATGAGGTTTTCCCGAGATCCTTGATGATGGTTGGGTTCAATTCCATACCCACCATAAACAAGAGCAGGGCTATTCAGAGATTTCCGAACGATTGAAATGCAGTGTTTCCGCCCAATAATGACGGAAAAAAAATACTGATAGCCGTTCATGCAAGGATATATCAAATAATCATAGGCTGCTTCATAGCCTTCATTAGTCCTATACTTACGAGTACGATTCCTATTACGATACTCAGTGACATAAATACTTGTTCTGCCATACTCCACAATCAAAATACTAAAGCGCTCAAACGATTATACGACTAAACGATATGTTTTTATTTTACCGTTTGGTCGATGTACCATTTATTCGTCAATCAAGTATACCTATAATTGCCATATTTGTCAAATTTTTACTATACATTTGACTCTATGTAATAAATTAATGTAATATGCTAAAATATTCTTTGATTATTCTTTGCCTTTTTTTGTATTATATGTAAAATATTGAGTATCTTTATCTTTTAAATAAACATACACATGATCACAAAAAACGCCTTCCATGGTAAATTCATGTATTATGAAAACATCAACGGTAAGGAGAAAAAAATCTCCAAGGAGTTTACGGATCCCAAAAAATTCAATGAATTCACCCAGAAGTATCCTATGCCTACGTTAGGCAGTATGTTTGGTTTGATGGCTGCACCTGCAAAAAAAGCCCTTTGACTACGCAAAGGACAAGTGCTTCCCACAAAGAAACCCGTGAAAAAACCTGTGAAAAAGCCAGTAAAAAAAGTAACCAAGAAGAAATAAGAGATAATTTTCCTCATGAAGAACGAGAATAGCTCTCGTTCTTTTTTTATTTTTTCAAGATGTTGACCTTTTCGGTCTTTTTTATATATCTTTTTCTCGTTTATTCTTTTTGATAGTATGAAACAGAGCGAAGTAAAGGAGATTTTGGATTGATTATTTGACTATACCACGCTCAAGGAATCTGCAATCACCTCTTCTACTAGAAAATGATTATTGGAATGTTTGCAAGAACTTGAGTATCTCAACAAGAAGCTCCTCGAAATAGATGCTAGAGATATCCCAAAATGCTATGATATCGATTTTGCTTTGGGCGATGTTCATATCAGCTATAGACATTTACAGCATAGCTTGCTAGCATACTGCAAAAGAAGATGATACGCTCCTGTTTTTCGTGAGGCAGAAAAATTCCAAGCACGGCGTCACACCAATAAGAAACGAATAGAATATGAATATATCCCAAATACCTCAGCATTATTCATAAGTCTCGGACATGAGATAGGACATTGTTTTTCCTATGCAAAATCCCAGAGAATCATGCGTTCTCCGATGTTTGAGGAATATACCAATCATCATCGCCTGCGTGCCAACAATATGATGGAAGAGCTCCTTTCCTGGTATGAATCGTTAGCTATGTGTAGATATTATATGGATAGATGATATCCTATCCTCAAATGATTCACTTCCATAAGTGAAGTCTGTGATTATATCGATCTCTGTTTATTGACCAAAAATGCGGAAATCAAAAAGAAAAGGGATATTTTTCTCCCCAAGAAGGCATTCCTGATCAATAGAGAAAAGGTAAAGGATATACTAGGAGACAAAACAATTTTTTTAAAAAAATCATCATAGAGTGCTATTCTTGACTTTTTATATAAATATTTAAACATTTTCTGAATTCCCTATCCATCTTAGAGGGCTTTTTCTTTATTTTACCCCATTTTCGTTGTTTTTTCTTAGGAACCTTCGTTAGCATATACACATATATGCATACAACACGAAAATAATAAATAATCTATTTTTCTTTTTTTGTCAACTATTGATTACGGGAAAGCGTTGAATTTACTTCACCTTTACATATATTTTCCTGGTCAACAGCATATAAACTTTAAGGCGATCGCCTTGAAATTTTTTTGTCTTGATATGATCTATTTTTTACCTTTTTTACTCATAGCGTATGAGCAAGAACGAACAAGATAACAAAGTAATCGCTACGTGAACTGTTACACCACACCCTATCGAAGATGAGATCTCTAAATCGTATATCGAATATGCGATGTCTGTCATCGTTTCGCGTGCATTGCCTGATACGAGGGATGGATTCAAACCGGTATTGAGGAGAATCATGTTCTGAATGTATCAGATGAATAATTTTTTCAATCAGAAGCACAAAAAATCAGCGAGAATCGTCTGAGATGTTATGGGTAAATACCATCCGCACGGCGATAGCAGCATATACGAAGCAATGGTGCGTATGGCTCAACCATGGTCTATGAGATATCCATTGATCGATGGACAAGGTAACTTCGGTTCCATAGATGGAGACTGAGCTGCAGCGATGAGGTATACGGAAGCGAGATTGACCAAAATAGCCGAAGAAATGCTCAACGATATCGAACAAGATACGGTCGATCGGAGAGATAATTTCGATGGAAGCTTAAAAGAACCAGTCATGCTCCCTACGAAATTTCCTAATCATCTCTGTAATGGTACTATGGGTATCGCTGTAGGTATGGCTACCAATATGGCTCCACATAATTTGAATGAAGTATTGGATGCATCCCTATTATTGCTTGAAAAAGAAGGGAAACCGTTGAACGAAAAACAAAAAGCCAAAGCCGCCAAAGAAAAAGCGGAACAAGATGAAAAAGCTATAGAAATAGATGAGACTCCGGTAAGCGATGTCTACAGCGTCAGCATCGATGAGATCATGGAAATCATCAAAGGACCTGATTTCCCTACTTGAGGGACTATTTTTGATTCCAACAACATCAAGGAAGTCTACAAGAAAGGAAAATGAGGCATCATCATGAGAGGGAAAACCCATGTAGAAGAAAATAAACATGGTAACATCATTGTTATCGATGAAATACCCTACTTAGTGAACAAATCTTCTTTGGTGGCAAAGATCGGAGAATTGGTCGTCGACAAAAAAATAGAATGAATATCTGATATGAGAGACGAATCCAGCAAAAACAAGATCAGGATAGCCATCTATCTCAAATCATGAGTGGACGCCAACAAGATCCTGGTAGAATTATACAAATACACAGAGTTGCAATGTGCATTCAATCTCAACAATGTCTCATTGATTGAAGCTTGAGTACAGCCAAGACTCTTGAATATCAAGGATCTTCTCATGGAATTCGTGACATTCAGGAGAACTGTCGTCTATCGCAGATCCATCTTCCAATTGAATAAAGCGAAAGACAGATTACATATCTTGGAATGATTGAAGAAAGCGATCGATATCATCGATGAAGTGATAGAAACCATCAAGAAATCTGAAACCAAACAAGACGCAAAGGACAATCTGATGAATAAGTTTGATTTTTCAGAAGCACAAGCAGAATACATCCTCATGATGAGATTGCAATCATTGGTCGGTCTTGAAATCCAGAAGATCACTGATGAAATAGAAGAAAAGAAAAAGCTCATCGAAGAATTGCAAGATATCATCAACAATCCTGAAAAGCTCGATGGCGTAGTAAAAGACGAATTCAAATATATGAAAAAGCATTATGGTGACGAGAGAAAGACCGATCTCTCTGAAGATCTTAGCGTATATAACGTTTCAGGCAGTTTGAAAGCATTCATGTCAGCTGCAGATAAGGTAAAAGAAGATGTTATCGTATGGATAGGAAATGATTATAGTGTCAGAGTCCTCTACCAATCAAGGATACAAGTTATCCCTGAAGAGACCATGGATCTCATCTATACTCACAACCAAGACAAATTAATTGTCATCACGGATATCGGTGAGTTAGTTGTCCAGAGATTAAAGGATCTTGGAAGTTTCGCTATGAAACAGAATGCATTGAATCTCAACGAACATTTCTGACTCAAAGGAAAAATTGTCTTCGCTAAGACATTACATTTCGACTATCAGCATCTTATCTTCCTTACTAACCAAAATAGCTGTAAGAAGATCAAAAAGGAATTGGTATTATCATTCAAGAAGTTCCCTACCGTCATCATGAAACTCGCTGACAAAGAGAAGATCTTAAGCGTAGAAGCAGTAAACGATACCGATAATGTAGGCATATTGACCAAGCACGGATGGATGCTCCTCTTCAAGAGCAGCGATCTCAGACCTATGGGAAAAACAGCAGGATGAGTCAAGGCTATTGAATTACAAGAAGGAGATGAGGTAGCTAATATGTTTTTACATAAGAGCGAACCGTTTATCCTCATCCACGCAAACAAAAATGGAAAGCTTCTGAATCTTGAGGACTTGAAAGTATGGAAGAGAGCGAGAAAAGGACAAGTAGTCATGACAGGAAAAGAGATACTGGAATGATGAATCAGTATCATCGAGTGAGCAATCAGAATCAGATTCAAGGATAGTAATATCAAAACTCTTCACTCCAACGATATTCATTTGGATGAGCCAGAAACACCATTGGCAAAAATGGTAGATAAAGATATCGATGTCATTTACAGGCCTCGAGAAGAGAAAGAAGAGAATCTTAGGTACAAAGAAGAAAGGAAAAAAGCAGAGAAAGAAGCAGAAAAAATGGAAAAAGGCATTTCTGACGAATCTAATGATGTGTGAGAACCGGCTGAAGAAAACGAGACTTCTGAATCTGAAGTCGAAGCAACCGATGCAGAATAAATCTATTACAACAATTTATCCGATAACATAAAACTATATGCAAAAGAAACATCTAACGCTGATTGTTGTCTTAAATATTTTTCTTATTTTCCTCTGAGGCATTATTATCCGATGACTAACAAACACTAGATTAAAATCCTTTGGAACTACCGTAGAGTCTACCATGGGAACCAAAGTCAATGATATCAAAAAATCGAATTTCGCAGCGCTTCAATCCTATCTTGTAGAGACCGTAGCCACTGCAAAAAAATCCGTTGTAAGCATCACTATCAGTAAAGATGTAAAATTCTACGTCGACGACCCCTCTCAAATCAACGGTCCCGGAACCGTACAACAACAGACAGCTACATTATGATGATGAAGCGGTATTATCGTATCAAAAAAATGATATGTACTTACCAATAAACATGTGGTACAGGATACCACCGCAAAATATTCCGTCGTATTGTACGATGGGAAAGTTTACAATGTAGATAAGATACGATTTGATGATCTCTTGGATCTGGCTATACTCAAAATCATAGATACGGAAGGCAAGACTCCCGCAAACCTTCCAACCGCTACATTTTTACCACTAGGAATGCCTGTAGAGATAGGTCAATTTTCCCTTACCATAGGAAACACGCTCTCTAAATATCCTCAATCTGTAACTATGGGAATTATATGAGGCAAGAATAAGCAACTCACGGTAAATGGGAACAATCTCTATGTCGGACTTTACCAAACTGATGCTCAGGTCAATCCTGGCAACAGCTGATGACCCTTGCTTGATATCAATGGAACAACTATCTGAATCACCACCGCTATCGTCGAAGGAGAAGGGATAAGCTTTGCTTTACCTATTACCAAGGAATTTGTCGAAGGCACTATCACTTCATTGGAAACTTTCTGAACAATAGCTAGACCGATTATAGGCATCCAATATGTAGAAATCACTCCAGCGATACAATCCGAGAAGAAGATCTCTATCGATCATGGCATCTATCTGACGGATGTTCTTACCGATCTGCCGGCATGGGAAGCTGGTCTTAAAATAGGAGACATTATAGTATGAATCAATGGGAATGACATAGATATGCAGATGCCTTTCCTCTATCAACTCTATACTCATGTTCCTGGAGAAACCATTTCTTTTGATGTCATTAGAAATACTGAACATCTCACTCTCCCTGTTACTTTATGATGAAATACCCAATAATATCTTGTTTTTGATATAATTTGCTATTTATATCATTGTTTAGATAAATGTAAATCCAAATACCTGTATCTAAACCAATAAAATTTGAAAATAGGCCTTTTTCGGGATACACTTGAATATGATCATTTATTTCATGAATCGACTTTATGCCTACGTATATCCCAGATTCACTCATCAACGAGATAGAAGAGCTCAAGGAATTATGAAAATTTGATGAGGCCATCAAAAAAGTGAACACCATACTTTTTAGAGATCCCAACAATGAGGATGCTCTTTTGCAAGTGACTGATATCCAATACAGAAAAGGAGAAATAGGCAAAGCAAGCAAAGCTATCGATTTCTTGAATGCCAAGAAGAAAAACACCGATCCTTTGTGACTCTACATCAAAGGTGTTTTGGAAATGGAAAAAAATCATTGGCTCGAAGCAAAAAAATATCTCCAGCAAGCATTAGAGATCACCAAGGCTGAAAATCATGAGATCCTCAGATGCTACTGACTTTGCGAATATCGATACGGCAATAGAGAGAAATGACTCAATTTTCTCAAGGATGCATTCCACATCAATAATTCAGACGCAGAAGTAATCTACAACCTCATAGAGTTGTATATCCTTGAGCATAAGTACAAAAAAGCTAAAGATATGATCAAATATTTTTATAAGCATCGCGAAAAATTACAAACCATCGACAAAGGCATGGATTTCTATGATCAAAAAATCTCCCTTTTCGAAAAATTCATCACCACTCAACATATGTTCAAAAAATAATCTTTTAACAAAAAACAAAAGAATCAAAAACTAAAACATATATATTTATCATCTATCGCCCTGTAATGTTAAAAAACATCTTCCAAAAGGACCTTGCCCATCTCTTCAAGACATCTCGGGCAAATGTAATAGGAGTGAGTATCTTCATCTGATTCCTTCTCTTCCTTTTGAATATCTTCCTGGGAGTCTCTCTCTATGCGAATCAATTCACCGGAGAGCTCAAGGACAGACTCGGTATGTACTTCTATATCAAAGAGATACCTAATCAAGAAGCAGAAACCTATAAAAGAGTTATATCTCTCAAGGATCAGCTTGAATCAAAGTGACTCAAAGTAATGTTTTCATCAAAGGATGACGCACTCCAATTCCTTGAAAAGAAAATCCCTGATGTGGTAAGTAATTTTGAAAAGTTTGGAATAGAGAATCCTCTGCCCTCTACCCTCTATGTCATGTTTGATAGCGATAGTAAATATGAAGCGCTCAAGACGGTCATCACCACCAACAAGGATATTATCCTCAATATCAAGGATATCGACTCTTGATCAACGCTCAAACAGCAAGAAAATAGAGTCCTTAATATCATAAACCTCAGCAATTTTATCGTAGGATTATCTTATGTCATCATAGCGATTCTCTTTATGATTATCATATCATTCCTTGGATTTCTCCTCAAAAACATCTTCCATACCTTTCATAAGGAAATCGAAATCAAGAAAATATTATGAGCTACCTACAATCAGATCATAAAATGATTCGTAGCACTCAATATCAATGTACTCTGATTATCATTTTTCATCTGTTTAGCATTACTACTTATTAGTTGAATCACCATCAACTATTATGTCTACACACTCTTTGATGTTACTTTATGGGGAGTATTCAATAATATCCTCCTTATTCTTGGGGTATTTGTAGCAGAAATCATCATCGTCGCCGGAGCTGGATTCTGATTTTCTTACTTCTTCGCTCGTGCATTAAACAAGAAACTTTAACATCATTACGACATATAAAAAAACTCCGCAACTGCGGAGTTTTTTTGTTATATATAAAGATGATTATGCTTCTATCTGGATTCCAGGTCCCATAGTAGGAGCTATGAAAACCTTTTTGATAAGTTTTCCTTTTACTCCGCTAGGCTTATTATCTTCCAACGCCTTGAGAAACGATTTGATGTTTTCTTCTATCTGGGTTTCGTTGAATGATATCTTTCCTATTGCTGCATTGATATTACCTGTCTTATCGAGTTTAAATTCGATCTTCCCCTTTTTGAATTCAGCTATTGCTTGTCCAAGATTAGCTACCACAGTTCCTGCCTTTGGTGATGGCATAAGTCCTTTCGGCCCAAGCTGTTTAGCCACAGGAGCTAGATCCCTGATCAATTCTGGAGTAGTAAGCAAGATATCAAAATCGAATTTTCCTGCTTTGATATCGTTTAAAAGATTTTCAATACCTGCAATATCAGCTCAAGCTTCTTTAGCAGCTTTTTCATCATTAGTGAAAACTGCGATTTTTTTGGTCTTTCCTGTTCCATGAGGAAGAATGGTTGTCCCTCTCATCATTTGGTCATTGTACTTTGCATCTGCATTTGTTTTGACAGCAATCTCTACAGATCCGTCAAATTTGGTATATCCCGCTTTCTTGAGCAAAGCGACCGCTTCGCTGATAGGATAGGCCTTACTTGAATCCACTTGTTTAGCAGATTCTTGATACTTCTTTCCATGTTTTGCCATTTGTTGCTATAATAATATGATAAAAACGGTCATAGCGAGTTAGTACTCTCCCGTAGTCAATGATATATTATAATTGTACTTCAATACCCATATTCCTTGCTGTTCCCGCTATAGATTTGATCATGGATTCTATATTATCAGAATTCATGTCCCCTCTTTTGAGCTCAGCTATCTCTTCAAGATCTTTTCTAGTGATCTTTCCTATCTTGGTCTTGTTTGGCTCTCATGAACCTGATTTCAATCCAAGTTTCCATAGGATAAGATTTGATGTGACTGGATTTCAGAGTTCAAGATCAAATGATCTATCAGCATAGATAGTCAATTTTGCCTTGATCTTTACATCAGCTCCACCGAACTTTTTCATGAGTTCCATAGTCTTATCGTTAAATTCTTTGATGAATTGCCCGATATTCACTCCGTTCGCTCAAAGCATAGGTCCTAGAGGAGGTGCTGGTTGCGCTTTACCTGCTGGTATCTCAAGATTGAGAATGTTAGTGATTTTTCCTGCCATTGTTCTATTGTTAATCAATAAATAAAGATTTTATGCGTGTTTTCGCTTTGTGGTAGATGCTATACTCTACCTGTATGAGCCATATGCCGTCATTCATATATACGAGCATGATCACTTGTTTATCCTTATACTCTGGAAGATTTATAAATACGACCTTATTTCAAAACAGTTTATTGGATATAATCTCCTGTTCTGTTGCCATGACATAGATATTCCCTTTGAGCGCTCTCGCTATGCTTGCAAAGTCATAGCTTGGCGTCCCCAGATAGATATATCGCACTCATGAGCTATCCGTCAATGCATATTGATACTTTATACCCAATTGCTCAATAATAGCTATAGGTCAGTAATATATGCTCGTCCCCGACAATACCTTGATGGTATCGTTCTTTTTTATGACTCCTGAGGAGAGAGATGCGGTACCTGTCAATCAAGTTTGGATAACTGTTTTCCCGGTAGCCTGAGTAACTGGTTCTTGCAGACCGGTCAATGAAGTCCAATCATCTTCCCATATTCCGCTTTCTGATTGTTCTGACCCGCTTATCGTTACGATCTGAACGCCGGATCATTCATCCTCTTTCTGTATTTTGTTTTTGAGCTCGACCCCCTTTACCTGGTATCGAACTATATACACGATCATCAGTGCCAAAAAGAGCAGCATCATGGAGAACCTTAGGATTTTTTGTTCTTTGGTATGCATCCTAATGATCAGTAGATAAAACCGTACTACAGAGAAGCGACAAAACTAATGAATAGTGAATAGTGAATAATTAATAATGTTGGTATTTGCTTCATTACAAACTATTATTCATCACAATAGTTTGTTTTAGCAAATCTTTCATTGTTCATTATTAATTTTCAATTATTAATTAATTTGTCCTGTAGACTATATGAGATTAGCTCATAAGCTCAACCTTGTCCAAGTCGATCACGACTGGAGTAAGTCTTCATAGCATTTCGATATTCACGATCGCTGTTCACTTTTCCGCATCGATATTTCTCACGCTTCCCTTCATTCATTTGAAGTCCCCTGTCTTGAGCAGAACAACATCTCATTCTTTGAAAGGTATCTTAAGTTCTGATCTTTCTTGTGATTTTTTTATCTGATCCATGATCTTTACGTATTCATCTTCAGTCAAAGGGATAGGGCGTGTCTCCGCACCTACAATCAGTCTCACTCCCGGAGTATTTCTGATAACATACCGGATTTTGTCGTTCATCTGTGATTTGATGAAAACATATCCAGGATAGAGTTTTTTTTGCTTGATTATCTTTTCTCATTTTTTGAGTGAAGATTCATTGATCATAGGAGACATATAGTCTTCTACGGTTGATTCCAATTCCTGCTTTTTCATCCTTTCCTTGAGGTTCTCTATTACTAGATCCTCCTGTCCGGACACCACGCTCAACACATACCGTCTAAAATTATTATCCTCGATCTGCCTTTTGATCTCTCAGGTATTCACTTCTGATTTTTGCATACTGAACGATTAAACGATAAAACGACTAAACGACTAAACGTTGTTTGTTTAGTGTTTTAGGACTATTTCATTACGCTATAAAATCGTTTGGAAATACCTGAAAATATGGTATCTGCAGCGATAAAATAGATTCCTGCAACCACTATAGCCACGAAAATAGCTATCGTAAGATTGATAAAATCCTTCTTCGTAGGATGCTTTAATTTTTTGACAGTTTCCAAGCTATCATAGATAAATTTCATCATCGGTTATTTTTTTACCAATAAAAAAAAAGTTTGGCACCACTATACTACTAAAGTCCATTGGTTTTTCAAGTGAAAATAGACTAAAAAAATCAATGCATGATGAATAGTGATTAATTCATAATGTCGGTATACGTCATCTCACGAACTATTATAAATAACAATAGGTCATAAGCTAATACTTCCTGCTTTTTTCATTCTTAATCCTTGATTTTTCATTAATTTTATACCACTGTACATACGTATCTGGTATCGCTGACTTCCGTACGCCCAAAATCCCCTGGATTGACATAGGCTACGATTTCCGGCTTTTGCTGCATGCACTCACTAACCTCTCTGAATACTTGTATCACCTGTGATGCTTTGGTTTTTGGGTCCATAATTATCTTGGCTATTTTTTTCTGTTCGTCGACTTTCTTTGTACTTTTATCGTTTTGGATCGTAATATTCTGCAGACACACTATAACATACTCAGAAATATGCTTTTTGATCCACATACATAATCTTTTTCTATCGGTCTGAGAGGTCTGCGGTCCTATTCCTATATGTACAATCTGATCCACATCCATGATCACTCTTATGAAAGGTAATTGGAAACGGATGTTTTCAGACAAGGAAGTCTGTTCCGGACGTGCAAATTTCGCTTTGAGCTGATGAGCAATACTGTTCAACACCTTGATAGGAGTCTTCCATGTTTTTCCGAATACCGGTCCATACGTATTCGTATCGATAAGCATATGTTTGATATCATCATATTGCTCTGAAATGACCATCATTTTCTTTTTTTCGCTATTAAGCAGAAGATACCCTGCGGATTGAAGCAATCACGTATAAAAGTGCGGCCCTTGAGGCAGGATCGCTATGGTATATGGCTGTGATGATGGTTTGAGCGTAGGGATCATCTCATTAGCTCCCACCACATACCCCATAACTTGTTCAATCAGTATTTCTGGTGCTATAGACATCAAAGCATAATTTATAATTTTAAATTTTGAATGTTGAATTTTACATGAAAGAATTCGCCATGCTATAGACTATCATCATTTTACCATAGTCTGCATAAAAAAAACAAGTCCATCATTTAGCATTTAGTATTTATCATTCAAAATTATTTTTTAGTTAAACTCTTTTTGATCTGGATAACGAACCTATCTGCCAACCTATCACGTTTCTGCCATTCTTCCAGACTCATAAACACTACCGACACCACTTCTATGAAATAACTCCTGAAAATCTCATTGATATTGTCTTTTATCATATCTATCTGTGGTTTTTCGCAGTTTTTATAGATGACTACAAGATCCATCTCTAGATCTCTATTGAATTTTTTTCCGAAATAATACTGGTCGATCATCACCTCGTAGGTCGTGAAAAGGTTAGTCAAATCGTTTTGCAGTCAGAAATAGAATACGTTTTTCAAGGTATCATGGAATTCGGGCTTTATAGAGATAGACCATCACTGCCCGTCTTTGTTCACATTAATGACATTGGATTCATTCAGAGAGTCCACCTGTTTTTTGATAGCAGGAAACGTCCGCTCGATTTCGCTTTCGAGGGCTCTCATAGAGATTCCTTGTCTCCTGAATAAGAGGTATTTGAGGATATCCACTTTTGTCTTGCTGCCGAAGAGTTTCTCCAAGTTCATACAAAAAAAGAAGACCAAGTAAAATGATCTTCTTCGGTATAGTTATTTGTATGGAAATTACAAGTACAGGAATTTATTCTATCTAGGAAATGCGATCTGTATCTGTTCGATTGTTTGCACTATTGTTATCTACATCATATTGTTTGGTAGTTGAATTATATACCCGAGCGTTTGATCGATTATGCCCAGACCCGTATTTATATAACTTTCATCATTTCACCTTATACCAAACCTTATCTTTACTAGAACCTATAGGAGGATCATAAACAATTCAATTCTTACATATGTAATCTTGATTTGGCATATTGATTATTCTTAAGAACTCTTCCTTAACATTTTTATCAGTAAATTCATAGGTAAAATCTCTATAGGTAAAAATCAAGACATTTTCATTTGCCATATTTTTCATTGAGCTCAAAGTACTTATATCAACTCATATCATTTTACTTATTTCAGCATCTAGAAGTGTCTTAAGCTTTTCAAAATCAATATTGTTTCAATCAATTATCTTTTTTACATCGATTTTAATAGCATTCAGTTCTTTTGTGTTTTTTATAGTTTTCCCATAGATAATTGCCGGCACCTTTACTATCAGATTATTGCTGCTATCAAGAGCTGCATAATTTAATATATTTACATTATTGAAATCATTATCTTTGATAAACGTCTGTATTTTCACGTTATTGGAATCAGCAATTGTATATATCCTTGATTTTGCCTGCACAGGGATGTTTTTGTATTGCACTTGTATATACTCCTTAATCAACTGATCTTTCAATGCCTTTGTAAAACTTTCTTTATCATAATTCATATCTGCATCTATTGCCGCAGAAGTTTTTATTTTTATAGATTTCATAACTGTCTCATAGATACCATATTTTTTTATTATATTTACACTGAGTTCTTGTCATGTTATGGTGACACGTATATCATCTTCATTGATTAATGAAACATAACTTGCATAAGCTCAGAGATATTTTGTGTCGGTAGACTTCAAAAAAGCGACAATGTCTTTTTTGTTATCGTTTAAAATCGATGTCAATCAGGTTAAATATTCCTGGTCAAAATCATCATATACAACATTTTCTGGTTGATATTTTTCTATATTGTCTGTTTGATCGCCTGATTGGCTTTTTACCTTTTTTTTAACTGCAAGATTATCCATATCATCTTTATCTACCCAGACATATCATGATTGAGGTGTATATTCCCATCTACCCTCTTCGTTTTTTTCTGAGCTTCTTGTCAGATGATAGTCATTTAACAACACATTTGCATCGGTAATTTTATCTATCTCGCTTCTTATAGCTTTTTTATAAGAGACATTTTCTTTGACATCAAACGAATCGCCCGATCACTGGACAACCGCCAGATTGTTGCTATATGGATCCACAAATTCATATCCATCCTTTGGTTGGATTTGTCCATCTGCATATTGAAGATTGTATTTTGCCAAGACGGTATTTTTCTCTTCATCCGTAGTTTTCGTACTCACTACTCATTCTACAAAAGATTTGTTGAGATATTTTCCCGTATACGTTTGTCCTTCAGCGATATTCTTATAATCTCACTCATTTTCTATCCAAGATTTTAACCCAATCAGCGCTCTTCTTGTCTGATTACCGAATGTCTTATCTATAGATACCTCCACAGCAGTCAGTTCATCAGCAGTATATGCTTTAGCGGTCTGATATTCAATCAATGCCGACAATTTTTGAATGAAATATGCAAGATCGTTATTTTGCGGATTCTCTATGATATGTTTTATCCATGCAGGAGCATCGGATTTATTCGCCTCTATGAGCTGCAATCACCGTCCCTCGGGCTTCTTTTCCACATACATGGAAAATGCTGTAGCTATCTCGGAAAGCGTTTGCTCTTCTTTTGTTTCTGTCTCTGCATCTTTTTCAGATGTTATAACGTTTATCTTCGCTGTCTTTAGCGTTGTCTTCAGTTCATCGATATCCTCAGTATTCGTATCTTCGTTGAAAGCATCTAGCTTCAGATCAGTTATCAAAGACAACTCTGCATTCTCTAGCTCATCACCTACTTCTATCTTATTCAATTCTGGAGACGCCATTTGTATTGCCTATAAAAAGTAAAAAAATTATTTATTCTGTTGATACACGAGACTCATAACCATACCGTACATAGCATCCAAGGCATTCTCCTGGATATCTTTCTGGTTATTGAAACGATTCTGCAAATCAGCGAAAAAAGGAGATTTCTTTCCTAGTATTTTCAAGATATCCTTCACTTTTTTTAGCTTCTTATCATGCGTTAAGATTGAAAAGTCTTTGGTTGCTCTTTTTGTATCGAACATTGGCGATATGGTAAAGATATAAATTACTTAAGTAAGTATATTCCAACCTTATATTTTTGTCAAATTTTCGTGGACTTTTTTTGAAAGGGAATTGTGCTCTAAAATTTGCTTTTTTTTTAATTCTCTATAAAATTATAGGAGATTTATATTTTATCCACCACTATGTACACATTCAAAAGATTCATAAATCATATGTTAGCTAACCATTCCATACTCTTCTTCGGAAGCATTATCGTTATCATTGTCATTATAGGAACGATCTGTTTCCACCTGATAGAACAACGGGATCTTTTCCATTCCTTCTATTTCACGACGGTGACGATGGCCACCGTAGGCTACGGAGATATGGCTCCTTTGACATACGGAGGCAAAATACTTGCCATTTTCTATGGTTTTATGGGCGCCCCGCTTTTTGTAGGGATCACAGGAATCATTCTTCAATCAAAATTCCAGAAGATCGTAAGAGGAAGCATCCATGAATACCACAAAGAGCTCAAGGAAGCTGCTTTGGCTGCCAAGAAGCTTGGTGAAGATCTTCAAAAAGAACATGAGCTCCAGGAAGAAACTATAGAAAAAATAGAAGAATCATCGCCTGCAGTAAAAAAAGCTCGGCGAAAGAGATTTTTCGGAAAAAAATAAAACACATAAAAATATGGAAAAGTGGAGAATGGAAATATGGAGAATTAATCTTTCATCTTTCCATTTTTCAATGTTGCAATCTTTCCATATTATGAAATTATTTCGTCCTGCTCGCAATATACGCTAATGCCAACGCATCAGCAGCGTCATTGAATTCTGGGAAATCCTTGAGATTATATATTTTCATAACACATTTCTGGACAAGATTCTTTTCAGCCTTTCCATTCCCTGTGATAAACTTTTTGACTTCGATGGGTGTATATTCTTTGATCTGTATTCAACTTTTCATACATAAAGTAATCAATATTGATCTGATACCATAAACGAATTCCGCGTTATTCTGGTTGAATTTCGTGAAAAAGAGTTTTTCCATACACATGGTCTGTATCTTGTTTTTTTTGATAAGTTTGGTGAAGTACTCCTCTATTTCTATCATCCTTTGATACTGATCCTCCCTTGTGGGAGATTTTTTTTCCAATAGAAGAATTCCGGAATCGACGATTTTCATGCTTTTGTCGATCAAAGCATATCATAATTTTCTGACTCCTGGATCTATTCATAAAATCATATAAATTGAGAATTAATAATTAAGAATTGAGAATAAACGAATTTTATTTTACATTCTCAATTTTCAATTGTCAATTAAAAAAGGTCTTCAGTGACTCACGAAAGTATTTCGTATCATTTTTCTGTAATCAAAATAGTGTATTCTCGCTGCGCTCAGAAATCTCCGTTTTTACAGTAGAGATTTCGATCATTTCCGCCCGGCTTATAATGAAAGTCCGTAGACGTAACTGCGGTGATCGGCTCAAATGCCAAGACCATGCCTGGCTGCATGATGATTTTTTTCATTTCAGGATTCGGCGTATTGTAGACGTGAGGTTTCTCATGTACTTTATTCCCTACACCATGACCGGTCAATTTTCCTAATATAGAGAATCATCCATTCGTGATGATCGAGTGCACGCGATGAGAATATTCGTAAATCGATTTTCCTGGTCAGATATATTGTATCGCTTCATCAAGTCATTTTTTCGTTATCTTCGCCAATTCATATCATAAAGGGTTTGCGGCTTCTCATCAGATAATAACTGTGATAGCAGAATCAGTTATTCCACCGTTGTAGGTAATACCGCAATCGATTTTGAGTACATCGCCGTTTTTCAATACATACTCATCAGGGATCCCATGGACGACACAATCATTGACGGATAGACAGAGATTCGCGGGGAATCCTTCATACCCTTTGAATGCTCCCTTGAGCTTATGTTCCTTGACATAATGCTCCGCCACAAATTCCAATTCTATCAGCGAAATACCAGCTTTCGCTTTGCTATGCAGCAAACGGAGAAGCGTCGTGAGATGTTTTCACGATTCCCTGATGTTCGCTATCTGCTTAGCGTTCTTTATTTCGATTTCATTTTGCATAGCAATGAAAAATAACTATAAATATATCGTCGTTTTTTATATTCAATCATCCCTCAATAGCAATGAAAAATATCGAGGTAGAAGTCAGGTCATTCATAGATGAAAACAGATATCATCAGCTTGTTGATTTTTTTGAGCAACGCGCAAAATTCTTGAAAGAAGATTCTCAAACAACACATTATTTCACAGGCGAACATGACCTCAGAATCCAGAAGAACAATTTCTTCGCCAAGATCCGAATGAAGAAAGGCAAAATCCACGATGATCATAGAGAAGAGATAGAAATCAAATTCGACAAGGAAGAATTCGAGAAACTCAAGGAACTTTTTCTTTATCTATGATATGAGATAGAAATCACACGACTAAGAAAACGCCTCCAATTCGACTGGGATGGCATCGACGTAAGCTTGGATTATACAAAATGATATGGCTATATCATAGAGCTCGAAATCATGACCACCGATCTGGAGAAAGACGAAGCACTGCAAGTGCTCCGCAAAAGATTCGCTGAACTGGAAATACCCATCACCCCCAAAGAGGAGTTCAAACAGAAGTACGAATGGTACAAAGCAAACTGGGAAACATTACTCGAAAATTAAAAAACAGACGGATTAGATCGATATAGATGGATTAGAAATTTCCCTAATCCTTTTATCTATTCTCTCTATCCCGTCTATTCTATTTTTGTAGATAATTAATTCTTTCCAGTGGATCACCGTCCTCATTCACCTCTCTCGCTTTCAGGTAACTCTGTAACTTCCTGCCGCTCGACGTAGTGGCATTTTTCTATGATGAATTGTGCTATCTTATCTCCTTCATTTACTGTAAAATCCTCGTGTCAGAAATTAATCAATATAATACCTATATCACCTCTATAGCCTGAATCTATGACACCAGCAAGCACATCTATTCCATGCTTATATGCCAATCCTGAACGCGGTGCTATCCTACCATAATATCCGTGCGGGATTGCGGTTGCAATATTCGTCTTAAACAGTTTTCTTTCACCATGCTTCAATACATAGCTTTCCGTGGAAAATAAATCATATCACGCATCGGAAAACGTTGCCTGCATAGGAATTTTCGCTTTCTCGGAAAGCTTCTGGAATGGGATAGTGATTTCTGTCATGATAATGGGAAAAAATCTAAAAATTATTCATATTTTTTTGTAAGTATCTTACCTGTTTCATTAAGGAAGAGCGTATTGTTTTCAATATAATCTAATAACTCCGACGGTTGAGGGACGATTGCCTTATCTACATTTCCATTCTTTTCGCATGTTGTATGCAATCAATCCATCTTCCCATGGATCCTGCACAGAATAGGCCTTTCTTCATAGACGACACACTTCCCTTCTTTATCCAGATATTCACAATATTGCACTCCCTTTCCTCTAGGAGCTTCCTTGTATCATTTCTTTGCAAGCAACGCTAAAATCGCCTCAAGTTCCTGTTGAGTCATTCTCGTAGCTCCACAGCATGACTCCTTACATCCCTCGCAATTAACTTTCGGTCATTGATCGAAATACTCCCTGAGATATTTGATAGTAGTATCCATTATACTCTGCAACTATAAAAGATAGTAATTTCTTTTACTTATTTATGTGTTTTTTTCCAATAAAAAAACCTCCGGAAATACCAGAGGTAAATTTCTTTAGTCCAAGAAGGTATATCCCTTGGATTCTTTGAAACGCGTTTTTCGGATCTTATCATTCAGATAGTTTGAAAGCTTGGGAAGATGTCGTAATGCCTCTTCCGTAATTTCCAGCTGACTGCCGAATTTGTCATTGATAATGATATATGCACATCTCATCCCTTTCTGATCCTTTTTTTTCGGACCGTAGAAGATCGATGATTCCAAATACGCCGTATCGAATATCGAATCTACGAGCGGTATTTCCATGTTCTTCACATAGAAATTGGAATCGCCTCTCTCCATAAAGAAATCAAGCTTGCAAAACAGTACATCCCCCTTTTCAAGGATGTCGATGATCTGATTCTCAGTCCATTCGAAGGTATCAGGCACCTGGGGATAGAATGCCATAATACTGAGTTGTTTATCTTGGGAATATCCTAGATATCCCAATACCGATAAAAGAACGATACATACTACTTTTCTCATAAACTTTTTTTGTTTTTTTGAAAAAAAATCATATCTTTTTTCCATAAAAAGTCAATCTTTCTTATGCATGAAGTAATTATTTTGTCGAAGCAGTCCAATCCTGGGAAAATTGACCAGCGAATGTCTTTATGATAGTTGGATCGAGAAGCAATATTCCAATTTCCCTATTTTCATCTAGAGAGGTTGCTGAGAGATTCATGCTGCCGAGCAAAAGTATCTTGTGATCAATAAGGATCATCTTGGTATGATTGTAGTATTTCTTGAATTTTCTTGCATGCTCCTTTCCAAAATAACGAATAAGATCATCATTATCGTCGGTATCAGCCACAATCATTTTCAATTCCGACAACCCTTTTTTTGTTTTTAAGATATTCCGTAACGCAGTATCGGTGATATATTGGGTTTGTATGATGATAGACGATTTCGCCGATTCCAAGAGCTGTTCTATTACTCCCCTGCAATTGATATTGCAGACAACAAGATTGGTATGAATATCTTTCATCGTCAATTTCTCGCCGTTCCAATCTTTTTCAAAAATGGTATGCAAACTCTTCCGAACTCCTGAATCGTAGCTCTGAAAAAAGTGTTCGCGATTTTTTGCGAATGAACTATGGGTCAGATTCGCCGTTTGGATAATAAAGCCACTATCGATGAGATTGACTTTTGCATGCGTATATTGTGTGCCCATTTGTTTATCGGATTTCACTTGAATAGATGAATATCCACTGAAATATTTCTGAAGCTCTTTGAGGGTGTTCTGATATTGCTGGAATTTTTTATCTTCTACGATAATCCTGATACTCACGCCGTTTGATGTTACACCCTTCAAAAGCGTCTTAAAATCTTTTTGGGTGAATTCATAGGTTCGAAGGTCTAATGCAGTTCTTGTTCATTTAAATGCGATCAATTCTTTTTGGAGACTCTCTTCTGGCGAACGATAGAATTCGCCTTGTATATCCTGTAGATTGCTCAATTGCTTCGCAATCGTCCTACGACTCGTTTGTGGCGAATAAGTACCCAATTCGATCTTTACATCACCAAGCAGGAATCCAATGATGAGTATGCTTATGAAAATCAATCGTCAGATATATGTTTTTTTCATAGAAAATTTGACAGATAAATTTTTTTTGATATAATAATTATATTAATCCCTTTTGCTTTTTCAATACTCTTCACAAAAAATCTCGGGAAAACATAGTATATCTACACTCTCTTTACTTATCTCCATATAACCTTTATGTCACGAATAGAGAATTTCCTCCCTGACGATAAAACACTAGAAATCGAATCCTTGATGAAATCCACCAAAGAATCTTTATCTCGACTAAAAAAAGATATCTTATTCAATCATAAAGAGACCATCTCTTCAGATATAGAACAAAAGAGAGAATGATTCGGCGATTACCTCAAAACACATGGCATCGATAGGAATACGTTTCCTAGAGAGGGAGGGATTGGAAAATTTTTGAGGACATTTAGGTATTACAAAGACATCAAAAATATAGCCCTAAAAAAATGAATACCTACCGGCTATTTTTTTTGATTGAAGATGATCGAAGGAGAAGGCGATCCTACCAACATCAATACGCTCGACTGAGGAACGGGTATCTCTCAAATCCAACCAGATACTTTCAAATGGTTCTGTTCTCAGCATCTCAAAAAAAATTATAAAGTATTTTACGATAATCCGAAATACGCGGCATACAATTATGATACGCTTATGAAAAAACATAAAAACAGAGAAAAAGTGAATCAGATCATCGCCAACAAGTTAGTCGCTATAAGAAAAGAATGCAATTACGATATGAGTAAGCTCATGGCGCTGGATGATAGATTCAATCCTCAGATTGCCCTTGAATTCTCAGCTGAATATCTTCTCTTCTGTAAGAAAAAAGTGAATACGAAAACGCTTACTGACAAGTCACGGAAAAAATACAAAAACGATCCCAAATACGACTTTGAATGGATGCTTGCTTTCAACGGATATAATAAATGACCCAACAATTTTGCCAAAAACTTTGAATGATCGCATATCACCAACCTCAAAAAAAGAATAGACCAATATACCTTATATTCCAAGAGACTCTCTGATCTATTGAAGGCATGATATAGCTATGACGACATTATGACCAATATTCTTATCGCTGATCCTAAACAACGAAAAAAATCAAAGAAAACGGCGAATATCACTGACAAAGGAAATACCACCACTTCCTCATTGGAAAAAATCATTACCAGCAATAAACTGCCTATCACCTATATCAACAAAAGCAAAGACGGAAAACGAAATGTATACAAATATACGCTCCCGACAGATAGAAATTCCTTTATACCAAGAGATTTGATACATTTTATCAGCATATCAAAGATTTTTTTATGAAAAACGATCCAAATTACTGACGAAGATTGAATCCCGTTAGTCGATCCTTTCAACTTTCCTAGAAAAAAATGACAATCTATCTATATCAAAGAAAAGATAGTGAAATAAGCTAGTTTTTTATCCCAACAACGAATTCTCCCTTGATCGGGAGTTTTTTTTCTTGTATTATATTCAAAACCTCCTCTACTGTTCATGTAAAATGTTGTTCGAACATCTTGCTGAGTTCTTTTGCAATAGAAATCTTTCCGCTAAATCACGCCTGTTTCAGTTCATCTAAAAATTTTTCTATCCTATGGACGGATTCATAGACAAAGACAGGTATGTCTGATTGCAACATTTCTTTGACCTTAGTCTGCCTTCATTTTTTGGTCGGAAGAAATCATAAGTATATAAATTCTGACGTATCGAATCCTGCGCCTACGACCGCTGGAACAAGGGCTGTCGCACCAGGCAAAATGGTATAGCGAACATGATTCTCGTTGCACAATTGAACAAGAACTTTTCCCGGATCGGACAATCCTGGTGTCCCTGCTTCGGAAACAACCCCGACATCATGTTCACGGATGATATTCATATAATGCGCTAATTTCCCTCTATCGGTAAAGCTAGTCAATGAGAGAAAATCCTTGTCTTTATAATCAATATCATACATACCGAGCAATTTTTTCGTCGTTCTCGTATCCTCGGAAATAATATACTTCAACTCTTTGAAAAGCCTCAAAGCACGGAGCGTGATATCTTCCTTGTTTCCTATAGGCGTTGGAATGAAATAAAGCATGATGAAAAATTTAAAAACTGAAAGATGGTGAGATTGAAATATGGAAGTTTTTTATTATATTGGCTACGGTAGTGAGCCACTACGATATATTATCAACAGTGGTGAGGCTCTTTAAGATTCCGTTTAACCCACGGAACCCCCGTCAGCTTTTTAGCTTGGACGGGATTTTTTTATTCTGAGATCAAGATTACTCATTTTTTTATCACAATCAAACCTTCTTTCTGAAGACCGTTCACGATATCTTTTACATCTTTGTGCGGAAATTCTTCTTGGACATCATGGATACTCAATGATCATTTTTTCACTAATTGCTTCATCACTCGTCAACGGACTTGCCTATCAGATCATTCAAATTTCGATTGTTTAGAAAGTGGCTTTATCTTTGTCTTGCGAGCGGTAAGAAGGAGCGCTCATTGATCCATCAGTGCATTATGTCGGTCACGTGAGCACCCGGGTGGAATTACGGTTTCAGCAAAAGCTTCGAGCTCTTTTGCGGTAATAGTTTCAGGTAACTTGAACAAAAAAATCAATACTCTCCTGATATTAGTATCGATCACCGGTACGGGTAAATTCCATGCAAAGGACATAATAGCCGCTGAAGTGTATGGTCAGATTCATGGTAATTTTTGTAATTCAATTCTATCTTTTGGTAATGTTCAATTCTTCCATTCTCCATTTCTCCATTTTTCAATGATAGTTTTTGCACATTGTTGAAGTCTTAACGCTCTTGAGTTGAATCCGAGTCCTGATCGATGGCTAAGTAAATCCGTTTTCGAAGCATGAGCAAGTGATTGATAATCAGGAAAATCTTTCATTCGTTTTTGAAAATAGGGAATCACTCTATCGACCTGCGTTTGTTGTAACATTACCTCAGAAACATGAATCGCATACGGATCCTGTGTCTGTCTTCGAGGAAGTTTGCGACCGTTTTTTGCATACCAAGAAAGAATATTTTGTTGAATGTATTTTATGTTTTTACGCATATATTACAAAGAAAATAATAATATAATAGAAATCACAATCCACGCACCAGCGACCAACCAAAACCTTGTTAGGAATTTTCCTTTTATGGTTTTATGACGGAACGCTTGCATACCAAGAATCGCGCCTATTCGTCCTCCAAGTGCAGTAAAGATAAGAAGATTCTTTTCTGAGATCCTTCGTTTCTGTGCTGCCGCTTTGTATTTATCCACTCCCCGAACAATAAAGGTGAAGAGGTTTATCAAGAGCAGATATCGAATAAGTAAGCTAGTTCGTGTCATTTTTTCAATGCAAAATGTAAAATCTAGAATTCAGAATAAAATGTAGTTTTCTTATCAGAGTTTTCAATGTAAAAAAGAGGGGGATTTTTTGACAGAAAAAGTTTTCTGAGTATACTTGCATGGAAACTTTAGATGATAGATAACCGTTAATGCTAATCAGACATATAAAAAAGCCGTTTTTAACCTATATAGTGCTCATCAGTATATGTATAGGCACTTTTTTGTATACCAACGCATTTGCAGGGCAGACGGACAAAGACGCTTTGCTCACTATTCCAAGTGGCGTATGATTCAATGGACCTGTATATGTAGTTACACCACAAGATAGTAATAAAATGCTTGTATGATGAGAATTTACGTGATACAATTGATATACTACAAACAAAATAATTCGTTTATATACCGATGGAAGAAGAGATGCCACTTTTGATATCTGATCATGATTCAATGATGCTATCAGAGCGATAGTGATTCAAAACGATGGGAAAATCCTTGTTTGAGGACATTTCACTAATTATAATTGAACGGTGGTAAATAGGATTGTACGTCTCAATACCGATGGTAGTATAGACACTAGTTTCGGTATATGAAGCTGATTCAATGCCCAAGTCAGAGTCATAACCCTACAAAGCGATGGAAAAATTCTCGTCTGAGGAGCCATCACCAACTACAATTGAACGACTATCTATAGAATCGCTCGTTTGAACACCAATGGGACCATAGACAGTTCTTTCAATGTTTGACTAGGATTCAACAACAACATCAGATCCATAGTTTTTCAAGATGATGGAAAAATCATTCTTGGATGAGGATTTGTCGTCTATAATTGAACAACTACCAACAGAATAATTCGCGTCAATCCAAATGGAAGCAGAGACAATTCTTTCGTAATCTGATCAGGATTCAACGAACAGATCAATTCCGTTCTTCTTTTGCCAGATGGGAAAATTCTTGTTTGAGGATTATTCACTGGCTACAATTGAACTTCTGTCAACAGGATAGCACGTCTCAATACCGATGGTAGCTTAGATACGACTTTTGACATTTGAGATTGATTTAACTCTCAGGTCGTCTCTTTTGTTGTTGATGATGAAAAAATCATTGTTTGATGAACATTTACTGGATATGATTCTACAATAGCAAACAGGATTATCCGTTTACATACCGATGGTAGTGCAGATACCTCATTTAATTTTTGAGTATGATTTGATAATGCAGTAAGATTCCTTAGCCGTCAACCTGATGGCAAGATACTTGTCTGAGGTGACTTTACCACATACAAATGAGCGTCTTTTTGATGACTTATCCGTTTGAACGGGAATAGTCATATTTCATTGCTAGACACCGACAACGAAGATGTTGTACGTGCAGAATTCATCAGCAAAGGATATACCATCTCTGGAGATATACTATCTTGATCTGCACCTATGGTATTTGTAGATACGCTATGAAGAGTACCCACATCGCTTATTCTAAAGAACAATAATATACTACTGACATTACCCCAGGACATGCATATAAAAAGAGCATCTAATCATGCTGACTATACATGAACATTTTTCCCTCCGACTCCTATTCCTGTAGAAAACAACCCGGACGCAGATTTTGCTTTCAGCGTATGATCTGACCAAACATCATTGGAACTTAGCAACTGAGTTGCTACGCTCTCTGCACCGGTCGTATGAAAACATGCAGGAGACACAATGTATATCTATTATTCTGAAGACAATGGAGACACATGGCTTCCTCACACAGAGACACATGTTGTCGCATATAACGATCAAGCATATGTCACATTTACCACCCCACACTTCACGGATTTTGCTATTTGATCCTATACTTGAACTTTTATCATCGATAATGATGCAACATCTACAGCAACAGGAACCGTTGATTTGGATATAGATGCTCCATGAGCAACAAATATGAGATTCTCCAACGATTGAATATCTTGGTCTAGTTGGGAAGCTTATACTACCAGCAAAAACTGGACACTCAGTGCGGGATATGGAACAAAAATCGTCTATGCTCAGTTTGATATCGATGGCGATACTATGAGCGATGTACAAACAAGTGACGAGATAACATATAATATATCATCTAGCTGTCCAATATGATCGCATTGTGGAGATTTGACTCTGGAAATCCTTTCTGGTCAGTCTTATTGTGAATATGGGAACAGTCTAAGCTTCTGACAAATCATTCACTCATACGCTGCGAGAAGTCTTAGTACTGGTTTCCTTACTACTGGTGGCAATGCTGCTTGGTTTTGTCAGGATAATCAAGGACTTGATTCACGAACGCTTAGCATACAGGCGTCTGATGTTCATAATATCACAACTAACAATCCTGTACATACTATTCCTGCTAACGAGGTATTTATAAAGAATCCTGCCGCATACATTTCTCAAGGCGTCTGTACCTACTGATCTTGAGATTCTCTTGATGATCGGATAGATATTGCATGACCAAGAGCTATCTTTAGTAAAGATGGCGCTTTCGGTGAATGATGCACTATCATGACAAATAATGTAGAACTCAAAATAAACCTTACCTGATCTCAGGCACTTGGTATGTACTCTTGAACCATTACTATTAATCTCCCTAACTTCTAATAATTATACTTATAATATAAAAAAAATCCGCTTTCACGGATTTTTTTATATTATTTTTGATTATTTTGTCTTAGTTGGTTTGCGCTTTGTGATATTCAGAATAGCCACCATAAGCCATATACTAAAGACTGCAACGAGTATCTTGGCAATCGTAGCTTTATTATCTACCAAGAATGCTTTGCTATCATCTCGTCGTCAGAGATTATAGACAGATCATGTAACAATCACTTCTATAGGCGAAACCTTACGAACCATTATTGCAAACACATCCCCGTCATCATAATTAAATCATCCGTCTATCGTATATGAAAGACATCCATAAGCATTTCCTGTCTGTATTTT
>CAZIVH010000009.1:0-23144 GCA_964542965.1 uncultured Candidatus Peribacteria bacterium
AAACAAAAACAAAAATGGCAGAGACCAAAACAGCTGCAAAAGCAGAACCAAAAGTAACTAAACCAGCTACTCCTGCGAAAGCGGCAGCACCAAAGAAAGTGAACAAAGACGAAATGATGCAGAAACATCAGCAGATGGTACAATTTGTACAGAACATGTTAGGCAACATCGAAAATGACATGAAAAGAATCAGACTTACCTTGAATCAATTAGCGAAATTCGATCCTGAAAACCCTGAAAGCGTAGAGCATAAGGAAGCTGAACAAGCTATGGGAGCCGAGGAGCTCAAGACGTACTCTGAAGAGAATGCAGAAGTGGTAGAAGGAAAATTCGATGGATACTTCATGATCGGTGCAGACCAGAAAAAATATCCGGTGCCGTTGAACTACTCAAGCAAGACCAAATTAGTCCCTGGAGATTATCTTAAGCTCAAGATATTGGAAGACGGAAAATTCATTTATAAACTAATCCAACCGGTAGAAAGGAAACACGTCAGAGCGATCCTTTCCAAGACTGATGATAATAAATTCGTAGCGATTACCGACGATGGAAAAAACTACTTCCTCAACCAGGCCGCAGTTACTTTCTTCAAAGGAAAAGCAGGAGATGAATTATATATCTTAATCAACGACAAAGAAGATATGAGTTTCGCAGCAATCGAAGCGATCATCAAAAAATAAGGTGTTTAGACTAGAACATAGGAAACGGGGTGCTGTGAGCACCCTTTTTGTGTATTTGAAGCCAAAAAACACTAAAGAAGTGTAAATAATAAGGATATTCTTGAAAAATTCTTTGATTTTCCTTGTATTTTCAATTCCTAATATATACACTTCATCATAGATAAATGAATCTAAACAAAAAGGTTTATCATGGATACACATGAATACAACAGCTTGTAGACAAGCTAAAACCTACAAAAGAAGAAATCAACGAGATACGTGATTATTATCTCATGCACAGATAAAGAAATAATAGGCAAAAAAATATCTTCTCTACACAGCAAAAAGACCGAAAAATCGGTCTTTTTGTCTTACACCCGGGTGCTATGGTTGCAAAAATAGCTTATTAAGCTAAATTACAAAAGCTTCCACCCGGGTGCAAACTTTGTCCTAATTTTGTCCATTTTTTTCTTTTTTTGCTAATATATACTTGCGACTGACTTTAGATTTTATGAACTTTATGAGCATTATAGATTACTTATTTCCCAGAGAATGTATCGTCTGTTCAGAACCATGAGCATATCTTTGTAAATCATGCAAAAAAAAATTACAGCCGCATCCGGAGATCTGCCCTATATGTCACAGGTTTTCGGCTGATTACAAGGTTTGCATGAATTGTAGATCAGAGAAAAGTTTTGTTTTGGAAGGGATTATCATCCCCTTCAGATACGATAGCCTGCTCAAAAAGCTCATCATGAAGCTCAAATACTTCCATAAGAAAGATATCGGATGATTTCTCGTCGAAAGACTCGCTATTGCACTCCAAGCCAACGAAACTTTTCAGAGACAAAGAAAAAGTGATCAGGGACAAGGAAATAGGTACAAGGAAGAAAAAAAACATGACCATGTCCCAAGTCCCAAATCCCTAATCACACGGATTCCAAGTCATTGGTATAGGGAATATTTTATCAAAGGGTACAACCAATCCAAAGTCCTAGCAAAAAGATTGAGTGAAATAACGGGAATCCCTCGAGTAGAACTAGCCAAAAAAAAGAGACACACCAAGACACAAGCGAGTCTGAATAGAGAATGAAGGCTAAAAAATCTACAAAACGCATTTTCTCTGATTCCAGATCTCAAAATCAAAGGCAACGAAACTATCCTCATAATCGACGACATCACGACGACCTGATCGACAATCAATGAACTTGCAAGACTCATCAAGTCAGCATATCCAAACACAAAAATCCGATGAGCGGTTCTTTGAAGACATTTAGGATAATTTTTATAAAAAAGTCAACTAAATAAGGGCGTAAACAGCGCCTTTTTTGACAAAAAAAACAATTCAGACTATAATAGTCATAGACCAAAAACTTTATTACTTAGCATATAACAATGGCAGACCAAACAACACCAACAACTCCTCCAGCACAAGATCTACAAATCAATCTTGAGGAAGCGCAAAAAGCGGAAAACACAACAACATCAGCTATAGAGACAGCACAACCTGAACTAGATCTCAGCCTAGATCTCAATTTGCCGGAAGCGCCAAAAACAGATGATCGGCTCAAGGCGGAAGACGAAAAGAATCAGGAAACACCAAAAACAGAAGAAATAAAAATAGAAACAGAAGAAGCGAAACCGATGGAAAAAAAAGAAGAAATACCGACCCCCGTCATCGAGGATCTGTTCACAGACATGCCAGTCGCCGAAAGCATTCCAATGGAAAGAACTACTTCAATAGCGGAAGAAAAACCAAAAACAGAAGAAATACAAGAAGAAAAAACAGAAAAAGAAATTTCAGCAATCCCAGAACCGGAAAAAGTCGAAGAGGTCAAAACGGAAGAAATTCCCGTACAAGAAACAACACCATCTACGAGTATCGAAGAGGTCACGGTTCCCGTAGCAAAAATAGAAGAAACAATGCCGCAAACACTGCAGTCAGATATAAAAATCATCGACGCCTTGGAAGGACATGCAAGCGCATGAGGATTGTCTCCAGAAGCAGTAGTGAAAGTCGAAACAGCACCCGTAGAAACACCTAAGACATTTGATCTTGATGCTATGCTCGGCACCACACCTTCTACAACCTCAGCTAATGAACGCCTTGACTTGTCCTCGACAGTGGGTAAAGGAGAATTTGAAACAGGAGCTCAAATTACGCCGGCACCAATCGAAACACCTACAATTCCAAATATAATGCCTACGCCGGAATCTGCTACTATCCCCGTTCCGTCTCCTGCATTCACTATACCTACAACACAAACGCAAGTATCTGCACAAGCAATGCCACAAGTGATCATCCCTGCCAAGAAGACATCAGGAGTGAAAGCCTTGCTCTTCGTCGTACTCTTTGCAGCATTAGGATTTACGACATACTTCATTATCCAGACGATGTATCCTCTGGAGATGGGAAAACTCTTTTGAGGAGGAGATACCGATCAGATGCATGCAAGCGAAGAAGTAGTAATAGATACATGAATCAATCTAACAGGAGAAACGGAAATGATGACAGGAGAAAATACAGAAGAAAGCACAGGAAATATGGAAGAAATGGAGAGTTATGGGGAATTGGACAATCTAGGCACAACTACACCGGAAGGAACAGAGGAAGATACCGACCTAAGCAAATTAGCCGATTATGTAAACAAAGGAAATGATCTTCGAGATCAAGGGAAAACGCTCAACAACAATACCATCATCAAATACGGACTCTACATCAGTAAAAAAGCTACTGATCTTTTGGAAAGGATTGCAAAAGGAGAAGAAATAAATAATTTAAGTTGATACTTTGCACAATTTGACAAATATATAGAACAACTCGAAACATTGATGAATGGTGCAGATCAAACAGTAAGCAGCCAAGAAGTTTCATCTCCCGCCGTAGAACCTACGAATGAGACAGCAACAGAGCAAACAGAGCCAATTCCAGCACCAACAACCAATCCGTTCGTCGCAGAATAAATCTTTTTTCAAAAATAAAGTTTCTTCCACCACCATCAGTGCATTGCTCGAAAAGTTCATGTACTATTTGCAATATGAAAAAAATGCAAGCCCAAAAACCAGAGAGAATTATAGTCTTTGGCTCAACAGATTTTTGGAATTCGTAGGCGATATCGACGTAAGCAAAATCAATCGTATGCAACTCCTCGACTATAGGATGGCGCTGCACAAAAATGGATTGAACGTAAAGACGATAAATTACCACATAGTCGCCATCAGAGCATTCCTGAGATTTGTCTTAAAAAACGATATCGATTGCATGAGTCCGGATAAATTGGAATTAGCAAAAACGCCACCAAGAGAGGTGAATTATCTCGACGAAAAAGAAATCGGGAAAATACTCGCAGCTCCACTGGAATATACCAAAAACGATCTGCAGCAAACAAGGGATTTCGCAATACTGCAATTTCTCTATGGAACAGGACTCAGAGTAACGGAATTGATTTCTCTCCAAAAAAAAGACATCAAACTGGATTCCCATCAATTTTCGGTTGTCGGAAAATGATCCAAGATCCGCTCCGTCTTCTCAACCAAAAACGCCATCGACGCATTGAAAAAACGGAACGATCTAAGACACGACTCTTCTCCCTACCTTTTCATCAGTCTTTCCAGAAACGGTTTCGGCGAACATCTGAGCAGAAACAGTATCGAAGAGCTTGTTAGAAAATATGCGAAATACGCAGGTATCGAAAAAAAAGTAACACCACACACGCTCAGACATAGTTTCGCTACGACACTGATCAAGAAATGAGCCGACATCAGAGCCGTACAGACACTTCTCTGACATTCATCGATCACAACGACCCAAATTTATACACACGTAGATGACAAGCATTTACAGAAAGTGCATGATTTACTGGAAGACTAAGCACCACTATTTCAGCATGTATTCGTTTAGTCGTTTTATCGTTTAATCATATGTTCATGAAAAAGTTTCTTTGGACACTTCTGTTGTTTGCAATACTATGAGGATGCATACGAGGGATCAAACAAAAGTCTGATCGATTGGACTTTTGACCAACAAGAAACGAAACAGAAAGCTGAGTGACAATAGCGAATCCTACTTCCATATATTGTCTCGACAACGGAGGAAAACTCGAAATGAGGAAAAACAATAAAGGACAATACGGAGTCTGTCTCTTCGAAGAAAACAGGCAATGCGAAGAACGAGCATTGATGCATGGCGATTGCCCTATGGGCGGCGTGAACATCACCGGTTATGAAAATGACGCAGAAGTCTATTGCGTCATCGCAGGAGGAGAATTGAGCGGCGTCGGGACACCTACGCCAATGTGCAAAAGAGTGGACGGAACCCGATGCAATGCACAAGCAAACCTAGACGGCGACTGCCCTGACCAATATGATCCCGAACCTAACGCAGGCAACGTAGAAACACCATAACAAGTGTTTCATCGTTTAGTCGCTTAAATGTTTCATCGTTTTAGAAAATAACCGTAAAATCTCAGCCGATTGTTCATTGAACAGTCGGTTTTTTCAATAGAATCTGAACATCATATTCACCTACACGGCCATTGCCTTGGATAGTATAGAATCTATCTGCGATTTCTTGAGGAAAATGAAATTGATATTCGAGATAAGGATAGATTGCTCCGGTCATAGTACGGAAGAGATTAGTAGCCCCAAACGAAAGACGAAGTCAGGTATATAGTGAAGGAGTAGAAAGGATATAAGAGAAACTATCATCATCGATATCATCAGCTTGTGCAGAGACAACATTGTGCAAAGGAATATGAGAACCATTATCTATAGGAGTAAATGCATAAGCCGAATTTGTACCAATATTGATTTCTCCTCACGCATTGATGATGGATTCCCTGAACGCATTATCGTGATATCCATCGACTTGCATACCGCTATAATAGAAGACATTGATCGTAGGGAAGATTTTGAAACTTTCGCCATTGTATAATCATTCCATGGACCGCGAAACGACGATATCATCATAAAGTCCATCACCATCTGGATCGCAATTAGCACCAACAGCACTAGAGCAAAGGTCAGAGGCAGGAACTCATCAGAAACCGGTTTGGATCTTTGGAGGGAATCTTATGATACCGGTAATAGGAGCGGAGGACAAGGGAGAATAGAGAGATCATCACGTATAATATGATTGAGCGCCCGTAGTAGCATCATATCCTAGCAAGAATGTTTCTAAATACGTATATCAAAGCTGATTGTAATCATCGCTATTGTCAACAGAATCAGAAAGCATCGGATCCGTATTCCCCATGCCAGGCGAAGGTATCGTAGAAGTCCTGGAATCGATATTTCGGATGAATCACTGATGGGTTCATCACAAAAGTTCAGGAGTGTAATCGCTCAATGGGCCATACCCCGTCGATCATAAAAAACCTCATGATCAGACAAATCCCGGCGATCTGTATCTCAGACTCAGTTCAGCTCTCTCTATCGCGGAAAGCGCTCCATAATACGCCATATGATATTGCTGCACCGTTCACAAATTCTGCATAAACGGGAAAAAGACAGAATATACACTGACCAATATTCCTATCGCGACGATGAGAAGAACTAGCGTGAAGACTAAGAACATATTTTGAAACAGGGATATGGGACCTGGAACCTGGAACGTGTTCCCTAAAAGTTTTATAAGTCTATATTCGGTGCACCGCAAATATTGCAATAAGCGAATGAGTGAGAATAACTATTTCCGCATTCCTTGCATTTTACCTTGAGTCTTTCTCCGCAAGCAATGCAACAGACATATTCTTTGGGGTTCAACGTATTGCAATTGTAGCATTGGACAAGATTAGAAGCGCATGCTTCTCTCCGAGGGATTCTGTCTTTTTTATACGAGATTGGTCTAATCAAAAGATACAATGGCAATCCTACAATAGGCGTCAATAGAGTCACCAAAAGTATGCTAATGATTTGAAGGCTAGAACTGCTAGTTCTATGGATAATGTCTTTTGTAGTCCAGATGATAGCGACCACCCACAAAAAGATAAAGAAGATCACTATAATGTTTATTCGTAAAGCGACTCCACTTGTTTCAAACAAAGAAGATAAGCTCCGAGTGGATTTATCGAGCACGACACCTACACCAGTATCCATAGTTTTACCGATTAACAATTAAAAATTAGAACATATAATATATACATAAATTTTTTCATTCTCCATTCTCCATTTTCCATCTTTCATCTTTTATTATGATATTTTCTTCTTGACCACTTTTAGGGAATCATCGAATTTTTTCAAGCTATTAAGAAGGAATGCTATCTTGCCGGGATTGGCGAATTCAGTTTCAAAAGCAAAAAGGCTCATATTTTCCATAAGATTTTTCATCGTAACGTTAAGCACAGGAATATGGAGATCGTTGAAGATCTTCATCATACCGATGATATTTCATTGTTTGCTCGATACTTTAAGTTCTATCCGAATCTTATATATCGTATCAGGCTGTCATGCTCGATGCGCTTCCAAAAGTTTATCGAAAGACATAGTCTTGATCCCTCTGCAGTCCACAGTATGGATTCTAATACCATCTCTTCATGTCTTAGCGATGATTTTCTCTCATGGCTTAGGTTTACACTCATGACAGAAATAATAATTGATCAACGTGTCTCCATCTACCACGACTGCAAGATTTTCCTTGAGATTTTTCAAATCACGTTCTACGAGTTTAGGACCGACATAAGACTGCTCTTTTTGTGCAGCGACCTCTTTGGGATAGACGGATTTTATGAGTTGAGAATAGGTCTCTTTTTTATCAAGAATAGCTATTAATTTTTTTTCAATTTCATCCTTAGAGTATTTTTTACTGATCTGATCTCATGTAGAATGGAATAAAGGCAAGGAAAAGAGTTTCAGATGTTTATTGAGCTCTATAATCGCTTGAGCAAGGAATTGATCCTTCTGTTCACTCCTAAGGAATTTTATGAGGTTGTTCTTAGCTCCAGACGTATGAAGGAATTCCAATCGATGTTTATTGGCAGCATACTTGTTCTTGAAAGTATTGATCTTGATGACATCTCACGTCTGAGGGACATAGCTGATAGGTTTTATTTCCCCATTGACGATAGCATTTTTGAAAGACAATCAGATATCGCTATGCACAGCGAAAGCAAAATCCAATACTGTACTACCGACAGGCAACTCAATAACATCTCCTTGAGGGGTATACAAAAAGATACGCTTTTCCAATATCTCTATATTCAATTCTTTTTTGAACTGTTCCTTGTCATCAAGTGATTTATAATTATGCACGATATCCTGGAGTTTTTTGATCCATTCACTCTGTTGTTCAGAAACCTTTACGGGAGCATTGTGTTCCATATAGGCAAAATGCGCAGCAACTCAAAATTCAGCGATATCATCCATTTCATGTGTTCTGATCTGTATTTCTGTAGGAAAACGGAACATCCCAAGTACCGTCGTATGGATACTTTGATATCCGTTGAATTTAGGAACAGCAATATAATCTTTGATCTTCTTGATCAACGGCGTATAATATTTATGGATAATTCCAAGCACCATATAACAATCGCTCACCGTATTGGTGATAACTCTATACGCAAGCAAATCCATGACATTGCTGATCTCTGTCGTCTTGTATCTCTTCTGGAGTTTCTCAAAAACTCTGTACGGACTTTTGATCCTACCTTTTACCTCGAAATCCTCTATTCATTCTTTATGGAGAAGATTGGTCAAAATTTTGATACCTCTTTCGGTATATTTTTCTCACTCGCCGAAATATTTTTTTAGATAATCGAAAATATCATTGAACGCCTCCTCCTCCAAGACCTTGAATGATCAGTTCTCAAGATACAATTGATAATGATAGAGTCCAAGCCTTTTGGCAATAGGCACATATATTTTCATGGTCTCTTGTGCTATTTTCGCTCTTTTGGAAGGATTCGGATGATAATGAAGTGTCTGAATATTATGGATACGATCGGCAAGCTTAACGAAGATTACCCTAAGATCACGAGCCATCGCCAAAAACGTCTTTTTGAGGGTCTCGAGATGTCTGTCTTCTCACTTATATTTGATCTTTGAAACCTTGACCATACCTTCACAGAGCTGAGCAACTTCATCGCCGAACTTTTCCTCGATCTCCTTTTGGGTGACATTGCAGTCTTCGATAACATCATGGAGCAAACACGTCTGAATGGTTTCGAGATCGGGCTTCATATCCATCAAGAATTTCGTAGCTCTCAAAGGGTGAATGATGTAAGGTTCTCCGGAAAGCCTTGTCTGTCATGCATGTTTTTCGGCAGCATAATCGTATGCTTTTTGGATAAGCGGAATTTGACTTTCAGGAAGGTATTTTTTTGCTCTATGGATAATCTTATCCAAAAGCTCTTGAGGATCATGTTTCAAGGATTCATAGTCAAAAAATCTCTCTAAGATCTTAATATCCATCTACTAGAATACAATGCTAAATACTGGATGCTTAATGTATAACACAATAAGATTGCTTGTATCGTGTTTCAAGCTTCAGGCTTTGAGTTTTATTTCGATTTAAAGTTAGTTAATACGCCGCACAATTTGACTTCTCAGGTTCCATCTCATACATACAAAACCTTACTGCAAAAACGGAATTCTTTGGCCCTAGCGCCTCAACAACGCGAATCCGGTCATAATGATCAGGTACAATAGATGGCGATTCATCAGGTAATTTGTTCGTCTTTGAGATATAATCATATTCCTTCTATTTCCCTAAAATATTTTCCTTCACTCGTATCTCACGAAGTTCATGCGCAGGCAGATCGCAGTCCGTTGGTTTGGCAAAGCAAAAACATCGTATCATCGCTATCTATGCCATCGCCGATATCCAATCCTGTCCATGGACCCGTCAATGCAAAATATGCTTGCGATCACGTAACCATACGTTCAAGCACATATGAGCCAGTGGAAATCCAAAGATCGTCCACGCATCTTGTGTTTCATTCATCCATAAGCGGATCACGCTTGAGTCGACAGGCATCTTTGACTCATGCCCATCTCGTCCAATTGGTATCTCTGATCTGATATACAGCTTCCATCCCCTCTCTGGCAAGATTCAACGCTATGACTTTCTGTCTGGTTTTTTGGACATAATTCATTCCATTGGTGAGAACGACAACTACGGATAAGAGACCGACAGAAATAACTACTATGATAACAAGTATCTCTCGAATGGTAAATCATCTTCTGGTTGAAAATCTCATCAATTTGGATACATATAAAAATCTAGTACTAGAGTGTATTCATCACAAGAACTTTTTCAACAAAAAACTAAAACATTATAGAGAGAAACATATTCATTCTGGATTCTGAATTTTACATTATGCATGCAATCATCATGACCGAGAATCTTATCACGTATGGCATAATCGTCGTCATTGGCATATTGGCGATCTTTTCGTTCACAATCGGAATAGACAAAATGATAAGGATCATCCTGGGAAACTATATCTTGAGCAGTATTTGTTTGGCGGCGTCACAATCCATTGATCTTGCGGTGGAAAGCATGAAAAAAGCGCCAGAATTGAAAACCTTATGATTCAATAACGAAAAATTCGCGAATTTCCTAGATGGAGGAAGCATGACAATCATACTCATCGTCTATATCATTCTGCTCGTCATCATCTATAGGACATCAAAGATTAGGATATCCCTACCGGGTGATGAAGCGCTCAAGAAGATGTTGCAACTGATTTTTGTACCGCTTACAATACTTAGTGTGGTTCTCACATTACAGATCGTGGTGCTATGAATGAATGGGATCAACATAACAGCAATATCAAGCATTTCACAAGCAGTAGCAAACAATCCATACATGTTCAAGTTCGTTAGTTTGACACCAGTGCGAATACTCGTCCATGGAATCGTAACTATCCTTATCACCTCAGAATTCAAAGTGCGCGTAGAGACAGATCTCTAGCGATTCACGAATGAAAAAAACAATAATCAATAGCTAATAATGCATGAATTGTTTATCTTAGTACCTATCGTAAACTACAATAATCCATTAAAACAAATTCCAAAATTTTTCATTATTCATTATTCATTAATTATGAACATTTATCCAGCCAATGAAAAAAACATCAAAAAGGCACAAAAAATACTGGCAACAGGAGAACTCGTAGCATTTCCTACGGAGACCATCTACGGGCTATGAGCAAACGCACTTTTGCCAAAAGCAGTAAAGAAGATTTTTACGACAAAAAAAAGACCAATGGATAACCCATTGATCTCACATTTAGGAAAAAAATCACAGATAAAAAAATATGCCTATATCGACAATAACATCCAAAAACAGCTAATAAAAAAATTGATGCCGGGGCCTTTTACTCTGCTTCTTAGGCCAAAAGAAATAATTCCGAAAGAGATAACGGCAGGTCAGCCGCTCATGAGCGTCAGGATACCGGACAATGCGGTCTGCAAAAAATTATTGTCAGGATGCGATTTCCCTGTCGCAGCACCAAGCGCAAACCTCTCAACAAAACCAAGTCCTACAACCGCAGAGATGGTCTACTACAATTTTAAAGAAGCTATCCCTATGATCATCGATGGTGGCGAAAGCCAGGTAGGAATAGAATCCACGGTCGTCAGAGCAAGCGAAAAAAAGATAGAGATCCTGAGACCGGGATTCATCACCAAAGAAGATATACAAAACGCACTGGGAAAGAAAGTTCCTGTCGTATACACAACAAAAGGCAAAGAGATGTCTCCAGGAACAAGATACAAACACTACGCACCCAAAGCAGAAGTGATATTGTTCACCGCAATAAAAGATATACAACAGAAGATCAAAAAGCGCAAGAAATACTGACTGATCGCTACCGACGAATTCCTTGCTCGTCATAAAAAACAATTGGCAACACAAGGGATCGATTTCTATCCACGATGAACCAAAAAGAACCTAGCCACCTGTGCAAAAAATCTTTTCAAGCTCTATCACCAATGTGACAAAGATAAGCAGCAAACGATTCTTATAGAAAAACTCCCAGAAAAAGGGATTGGTTACGCCATCATGAACAGAGTCAAAAAATCAGTGACTAAATAGCAATAATTCATAAAAAACCGATACCAATATATCATTTAGCATTAAATATATATGAACAAGCTTTTCTACAAAACAGTAAAAGACCATTACGAATATGAGATTCCAAAAATCAAATGATCGAGATTTATCGGAAATGTTTTTCATATAGAAAATAAAGAAGAAGCAGAAAAGCATCTAAAAGAGCTACAGGGAAAATATCGCGATGCAACCCACAATTGCTACGCCTATCGCTATGGTGCGCAAATGAATTACGATCTTTTCGGAAATCTGGAGATCACACCCGAATATCTGAAGCAAAGCGACGAAGACGAACCAGCGAACACAGCAGGAAAACCGATCCTAGCACAGATCCAAGGGCACGAATTACATAATGTCTTAGTTGTCGTGACAAGATATTTTTGATGAACATTGCTCGGCGTAGGAGGGCTTATCCAAGCATACGGCGATTGTGCGAAACAAGTCATCGAGCACAGCGAAGTAGTGGAAACAGAAATCATGAAAAATATACTATTCAGCTATGATTTCGATCTCGTACCTATCGTCAGGAATGTCGTGAACAAATATACGGCGAAGATAGTGAATGAGAAATACGACAAAGAGGTCGAATGTGAGATAGCAATCAATAGCGGATATCTCGATTCATTCAAGAAAGAGCTGTTCGAGAATTCAAAAGGTCAGATAAAGATATAATTTGAAATTCATAATTTTAAATCCGTAATTGAATATATGTTGTATTTCATCACCGGCAACAAAAACAAATTCAAGGAATTCGAATATATCCTCGGCAAAGGGAACATCGAACAACTGGATATCGATCTACCAGAACTGCAAGAGATAGATCCGCATAAGATCATAATGCACAAGTTGGAAGAAGCGCTGAAGCATCACAAAGGTCCTATACTCATAGAGGATACATCGCTCTATTTGGATTGTCTAGGAGGAAAACTCCCCTGACCACTCATCAAGCGATTTTTGAAAGAGCTGAAAAACGAGGGAATCTATGAACTCGTGAGTCATTACAAGAATTTCAAAGCGAGAGCAACGGTATTGATAGGCTATGCGAAAAATAAGGATGAGATACATTTTTTCGAAGGAACCGCAAAAGGGAAGATAGTCGAACCAAAAATAACAAGCGATTTTGGATGGGATCCTATCTTCCATCCGGATGGATACGATATATGTTATGGAGAGATGCCGAGAGAAGTGAAGAACAAGATAAGTATGAGGAGCATAGCATTAGACAAATTAAAAGATTTCTTAGAAAAAACACATTAAAAAAAGAGCTCAATGAGAGCTCCAAAAATCAGATAAAATTATAATTCGTAATCCGTTAACTTGTTCTTACGCTATATCACATGGTTTCATCTCTTCTTGCGACACCTCGTGTTGTAGTATTGAGGTTCAAACGAGTTCAATCATCGAGCCGATAGTATGCTCGCATTCAAACATCGTCAAACACGTGCAATCCTGATGCATAGCATCATGCAAGCTGAACATTGGTCTTGGAAAAGTAATTTTTGTATTTCTGCAATTCGGTATCTCCTAATGTGCTCGCTATAGCATCATGCAACGATTGTTGATCCGTGGGAAGCGATTTGCCGGCTTTCTGGGTTTCTCTGAGTGCAGCGGAGAAAGTAAACAATTGCTGACCGACAAATGCTGCAGGAACGCCACTGACATATTCTCGGACATCTCATTCCGGATTAACTTTGACTTTGATGGAAACTCTTTTTCCATTGACGATGCCGCTAGCATCTTGAATCGTTCGGGAGGAACTATTTATTTTGAAATTTTCTTTATCGAGAAGCGTTGCAGACATGCAGCCAATTAATAATTAAAAATTGAAAATGAATAATGTATGATTTCTCTTATCATAGACAGCAAACAACAATAGTTCATTTCAGCAAATCTTTCACTATTCACTATTAACTATAAACTATTCACTGAAATTTATAATGTTTTGACCTATTTTCTCAAATTATTTTTCACTGACATCAAGATTGACTTTCACGAGAAAATAAGTATACGAATAGTCAGACACAAAAACACCAAACAAAACAATACACATATGCACAAAAAAACATTCACCATTATCATGAGTCTCTTGGCTCTTTGTATGACAAACTACGTATCAGGACAGAAAAGAGTGATAACTTCAGATCTGTCGTATGAACCAGGATGGGAAATAAAGAGCGACATCGACCAAATCCCCGGGAAAGTCATTTCCTGTCCAATGGTCGACTCATTGAAGCACCTCTACATCTGGATGGGAGATGGTCCGACTGATCTCGTACTGAAAGACTCCGTGTGCTTTTACGACCTCTCAGGGAAATATAACGAACGAGGGATTAAAGCAACAAAGCATCTGAATGCCGTGTGGTCAGACAAACACATGAAATGGGGAATTATCATCAAAAAATTCCCGGTTTGGATCCAATTCGGGTACAAAGATGAAACAGGTAAAATGGTACTCTCACGAAGGTACCGATATGCCAAAAAAATCTAACTACAAAGACACTCTATAGCGCAGGTATTCTCCTGCGCTTTTTTTGAATAGAAAATATATTAGGAACGACCAAAATACGAACCGCTTCCTTTCCTTTTATCTTCTTCTCTCAACGCTTGGATCTTGTCTAGGATAAAATCTTTTTGAATGAGGGATTGTCTATGATATTCAGTTTTTCTCCTTTGATATTCATTGACCAGAGCATTCATGAGCGTATGCATGTCAGTATCTGAATAGGTGTCGGTACGATCCAATATAAAACTCTTTATCGAATCAGATTTTTCCTTGGTATCTGGCATACCGAAAACAGTATGTTTAAGCATAAATGTAGAGATAATTTTCTGCCTTTCTTTACGGGAAATCGGATTTTTTTCAGAAGGACCTACTGTTTTCATATCGTCAATTTTCGCTAAAGCAGTTCATATGAACGCTTCATCGATATCAAAAGAAGATTTTTTGGTGAGATACGAATAAAGATATTCTTTGACACAAGTATTTATGAGTTGTTTGATATATTCTGCAGAGAATCATTCAGTCTTTTTGACAAGCTCATCAACAATAGTCTGATCGAAAAGTTTAAGTTTAGCGCGCTTTTCAGCTTTGGAAATATAGAGTTCAAACAACCTCTTTCTTTCTTCGACCTTTGGCAATTCAAAATAGAATTGATTATCGAAAAGATCGTATTTCATAAACCTTGGATCTATCTTATTTTTATGCGACAATGCAGCGATAATGGTAATATCAAGATTTGATTGCTGGATATTGACGATATTCTTGATAATGGTATTTGAGATGATCTTCTGTTCTACATGGGAATATTCTCACATGCTTTCGATAATTTTTTCTATCTCATCCAAAAAGATAATGCAAGACTCCTTGCTTTTGTTGATATGCTCAATGATACTATAAAAGATAATATACAGCATTTGGTTAGGATCAGTAGAATCCTCAGAGAAAAGATCGGATGCTTTGATGTGGTACATCTTGCGGTCGATTTCAGAAGCGAACATTTTGGCTGCAAAAGTCTTTCAAGTCTCGGGTTCGCCGACAAACAAAATACCTTTTGGCAACGATAATCAGAATTTTTTGGCTTCTGTCTGATTGTTAAACAAAGCGATAAGTTTCTTCAATTGAAGTTCCAAGGAAGGATGAGCGACCAGATCATTTATGGAAATTTTGGATCCAGAAACTTCATAGGATTTCAAAAGCCCATGAGTAGTTACCTCATTGTATTTTTCTTGTTCTTCCTTGATACGATCAGAAAGGTCAGAGAGTTTTTTTTGAAGATCACCCATTTCTTTATTCAAGGTGTCTATGTCATTCTTTTTTTGTTCAAGAAAAGTGGTATCTACCTGGATATCGAAATAAAAAGCTGAAAGTTCATCCAAAAACTTCTCCATATATTCAGCTTCTTGCGCTACCGAATCAGATAAAATTTTATCAAGCTCCTGTTTCTTCGCATCAAACGCTTGTTTTTTCTTTTCTTTCTCTTCAGAAGAATCGTCTGGGGCAACAGTCTGAAATGTTTTTAGTATAGTAACGAACTGAGCATTCAAATTTTTCTGATAATTGGCGATATAGGTATTGAAAAAATCAGCACGCTTGTCAGGATGCAAAAGCACTGAAGGATCCTCGATTCCATAAGCAGTCATTCTCTGAGATACATCTACAAGATTTCTCTGGTATTTCATATCTACATCATAGTATTGTTTGACGAAAATTTTCTGTAATGCGTATTTTTCGTTGATCATATTCTCCAATTCAGCAGACTTAGCCAACAATTTTTCAACCTTCTTTTGGATGGTCTCAAGTTTCTTCTTCGTGACATTGAGCTGAAAAATATAACTGATATCTTTTTTGGCAGTAGTAGCGATATCGGTTGATGATTTATTTACAGCTGTATTTGCAGAAAGATGCACAGAATTTTCTGGTGAACGTTGTTCTACGTTGGTTATTTCAACAGAGGTTTTTTTGTCAGAATCAGATTGATTTCTAAATTCATACATAAAAGCAGATAAACAATATAAAACATTGAAACTCTCTTATAAATATAAGAAAAATAATGTCAACGCTATTTTTTCAATAAAGTGATATAGTTTTTCTTGCAAAGAAATACGATAAAGCTATAGAGAACAAAACGGTCAATAGATCGTTTCTTCGTTTAGTCGTTTTATCGTTTAATCATAGTATGATGTACAAAATTCAAGACGTGCACGCGCGCGAAGTATTGGATTCGAGAGGGAATCCTACCGTAGAAGTAGAAGTGACTTTAGACAACGGTATCATGGGAAGAGCTATCGTTCCATCAGGAGCATCCACCGGAGTTCATGAAGCGCTCGAATTGAGAGACGGAGACGCTGCTAGATATCTAGGGAAAGGAACACTCACGGCAGTGAACAACGTAAATACGACTATCAAGAATGAAATAATCGGGAAAGAATTCGCTGACTATAGAGCGCTTGATCAGGTACTTATCGCACTTGATGGTACACCTACGAAATCCAAATTAGGAGCGAATGCTATCTTGGGAACATCTATGGCATTCACCGTAGCTTGCGCAAAGACAGAGAACAAATGGATCTACGAATATGTCGGAGAAGGACAAGGTACTACGTTACCATTCCCTATGATGAACATCTTGAACGGCGGATCTCACGCAGACAACAATGTAGATATCCAAGAATTCATGATCGTACCGGTAGGAGCACCGAATTTCACCGAAGGATTGAGGATGGGAGCTGAAGTATTTCATCACTTGAAGAAGATTCTGAAAGAGAAGAAATACAACACTGGTGTAGGAGACGAAGGTGGATATGCACCAAATCTAGGGTCTAATGAAGAAGCATTGCAAGTCATCATGCAAGCGATAGAAAAAGCTGGATATACAGGAAAAATCAAGTTAGCGCTCGACTGCGCAGCATCTGAATTCTACAAAGATGGAAACTATGTACTCGAAGGCGAAGGAAAGACCTTGAATTACAATGAACTCGTAGAGTTGTACAAATCTCGAGTAGAGAAATATCCAATCATCTCTATCGAAGACGGAATGGCGGAAGATGATTTCGACGGACGGAAAGCGTTGACTATAGCATTGAAAGACAAGATCATGTTGGTCGGAGATGATCTCTTCGTAACAAATATGGAAAGATTGCAGATGGGTATCGATCAAGGAATGGCAAACGCTATCCTGATCAAATTAAATCAGATCTGATCTGTATCAGAGACCGTCGACTGTGTACGTATGGCTCAACAACACGGTATGAACGCTATCATGTCACACAGATCGGGAGAGACAGAAGATACGTTTATTGCTGATTTAGCAGTTGCGTTGAACACCGGATTCATCAAGACCGGTTCAGCAAGCAGAACAGATAGAATCGCTAAATACAATCAGCTCTTGAGAATCGAAGAAAAGTTGACTGGAACAAGCACATACGGAAAATAGCATTCACAGATATAAATCAGAAATATATGAAAAACCTGTAAGTGAAAACGCCTACAGGTTTTTTGCTTCCTCCGCCAAAGCAGCAAGGAAATTGTTGTAAACAGTCTGATCCGAAAGGAAACAGATTTTTTTCTCTTTGAAGAACTCACGAGGAGAAGAAGTATTCACTTCATACATCATAGCAAGAATCTTCTGAAGAAATGCTTTGGTGATATCACGCTCACGCACAACAAACACCCGATCCGCAATTCCAAACGAGCAACCAAACTGTTCCAGAGCAACGAGATTTGCCATATACAATAATTTTACGTATTCGTAACATATCTATAATGAAAAAAGAAGAAAAGTCAACACATTATATCAAGTAAAGAACGATACTTTTGGAGAAGAAACGTTCATGATATATACTTAAATATCTTTTATTTATCGCTCATATATGTCTATCAACGATCTCAACAAAAAAATCACGGAACCGCACATATTGGACACAATAGATCAAAAAAAATCAACCACTCAAGAGTTGATCAAGAATTTGAATATCCACGAAAATTATGAACATTCTAAGCTCACCGAACATGAAACCAAACAGATCATTGAACAACTTGAACAAATAGACCTAGAAAAAGACCGGCATTCCAAATGATCGGAATGAGTGATCTTCAAAATCCATATAATGGATGAGCATGGACAGTCCAAAGAATATGTCGCAGCGAAAAAAAGATACGACAACAATCCTGATAACGAATGGAAAATCCATAAAAAAGTGGAAGATATCGTAAATACAACGATGCCGGATTCGATAGTCAAAGTACCAGAGCTCAAAGCAGTAGTAACACTCAATAGTATGGAAAGATTCATTATTATGGAATTCGTGAATGGAAAGACGCTCTATCAAATGGAGTTGGAAGAAATATTCAAAAGACGAAACATTCCTACAGGGGAATTCCAAAGCGATATGGAAGCAGAGGGAGTGTTTTCCAAAATGTTGAATCTCGATCCTATGAGTCAAAAAGATGCTGAACAAATCCAAAAAAAATATTATCAAGAAATGAAATGGATCAAATTATTCACACCGGAACAAGGGAAAAAGTACAAGGAAGAACTGAAAAAATTTTTGCAGGAAATACACAAAGAAGGAGTCTATCATAGGGATGGATCCAATCCGAGAAACATCATGATCACACCGGAAGGAGAAATATACGTCATAGATTTTTGAAAATCGACATGGAGAGAAAAAGGCGACAGAGATGAAAAAAACATTTATGAAACACAGGAATGAGAAAAGATGATAGGAATCTATCCGAGAGATGAAGAGATTATTGCAGAGATAGCATGACTGACAAAAGATGAGGAAGATATGGAAATGGAAGCATACAAGGAAGAACAAAAGCAAAAAAACAAAATGATACAATCAGACAGATCGGTATTTGAATATCTGAAAGAAATTCCAACCGCATGGATGAAAAATCAGAATAAAACGGCAACTATGAAAGAAAAAATAGAACGTCAATCCAGGCTATCAAAGAAAATCTCACTGTATCAATTAGAAGAGACAAAAACAAAAGAAGAATTGATCATACTGATATTAGCACAAAGCAAAGCAAACATCGATGAGGTATTGCTACAGATACACAACAGAAAAAAAACACTTGAAAACGAAATAAAAACAGAAAGAACAAAGCAGCAACAGACACCGAGACATCTCTTGCAAACAAACGACAAAAAAGGGATCGAGGACTACAGATTGCATTACGAAAAAAAAATTCAGAAAATACAGAAAAAACTAGACAGAGTAAATGACATAGAGAATTTCATGATCTATCTCAAAACAAGAATGCAATAAAATATCATTGCCTTCATCACACCAAAACATATAGTCGTTTCATCGTTTGTTCTTTTTTTCGTTTACGCATTATATGCACATAGAATACAAACAAATCAGACACGGCTACGCTAGAATAGATAAGGAAGGAAAGCTCCTCATCACCATTCCGCTATATAAAAAAAACGATCAGCACTTCATCGGCGAGCTGACAAAAAAAGGACAGCAGCTTCTCAAACGCTACAACAAAAGAACGCATATAGATCCTATTCAACAAGATTCGATACTCCTCTTCGGTGAACAAGTGCCCATGGAAGACGTAAAAAAACAGTATCCCAAATATTTTTCAAATATAAAATTCAAAATCTCAAACTCAAAATTACTGAAATCTATCTTAGAAGAATACGCAACGCCGCTCATCAACACCTATAGTGAAAAAATCTGAATCAAACATACAAAACTCTCGATCAGGAAAACAAGTTCCAAACGATGATCCTGTACATATGATCAAAAGATTTCTCTGAACCTCGATCTCATTCATCTCCCGACAAAATATATCAAATACGTAATCATCCACGAATGCTGTCATCTGAAACAGAAAAACCACAGCAAAAGATTCCGAGATCTTGTAGAGTCATTTTGTCCAGACTATAAACAAGTAAAAAAAGAGCTAAAAAAATTTGTCATAAAATAAATTGTTTTGGAAGAAAAAATCCATATGATAAACAGCGTTTTATCTGGTTATAATCAGAACATGGAACAAGACAGGAACAAAAAGCTTGATGATGAACAGATATATTTCCTTCATCAAGGGAACGTAGAGATAATCCAGAAAACAAAAAAAAATATTATCGATGAACTCAATCATTTTGTACATACACCGCAGGGCTTACTTGACATGAACAACAAAGATTTCAACGAGGCGTTGATAACTACTTATAAACCATTCATAGGAAGGATAGCATATGATACGTTTGTAGACAAACGGTGTGACTATGAAGACACAAAAAAAGAAGTATTGAGAAGGATTGAAAAATTAAAGACAGACAAAGAAATATGACCATTGATCAAACTACTAGAAGCATTGAGAGAAGAAAATATCAACACGACGAATTTCATAAAATTCTATCTCATCATCAGTCACTTCATGCAAAAAAGCAAAAAATCAAACGAAATAAATGATATCAAAGACACGATACGCGACATACCTATGAATTAACAGACCATTCATCCTATTGATAGACAAAAATATGACATTCAGATTCAACTTCCAAGACCATTATTTCAAGAAAGCGAAAAAAGAAGGATACAAAGCCAGAAGCGCTTTCAAGCTCGAGGAAATCCAAGAGAAATTCCATCTTTTCGATAAAGGGACGAAAACGATCATCGATGTCGGATGTGCGCCAGGAAGTTGGATGCAATATGCCGCAAATCAAATGAAAAAAAACAAGATAGCTGATTTTAAAATCATCGGATTTGACCTCAAGGACGTGAATCTCAATATCCCGAACGTGAAGACCTATGTCGCCGATATAACAGACGAAGAAAAGATCAAGGGAATACTTAAAGAAAACAATGTAGGGAAAGTAGATCTCATTCAATCCGACATGGCGCCAAATACTATCGGTATCAAGGAAATAGATGCGATTAGATTGTTCGAACTGATCAGTGACATGAAACGGATGATCAAAGAGCTTTTGAAACCAGAAGGAAAATTTGTCATGAAACTCTTCATGGGTCCATGATTCGAAGAATTCGTCAAAGAGATGAAAACCACCTTCGGCGGCAAGCATATCAAGACACTGAAACCACAGTCCACAAGGAAAGAAAGCAAGGAAATTTATATAGTGAAAGTATAAGAATGCCAGACAAAGCCAAGCACCAAAAATGACGGATTTCATCACTAGCAGCAGTTATCGGCAACAGCATTATCGCCATCATAAAGTTTCTAGGATTTTTAGCATCGGGGTCATGATCCCTCTTTTCTGAGTCAATCCATAGTTTTGCCGACACCTCAAATCAAGCGCTATTGATGATAGGAGTCAAACGTTCGACAAAACAAGCTACAGACACCTTTACGTATGGCTACAAAAAAGAGAGATTTTTACGAGCGTTGATCTCTGCATGCGGAATCTTCTTCATCTGAGCGGGAGTGACTATCTACCATGGAATCATGACGATTATCACACCGGAACCGATACACATCAATATACGGACATTCGTTATCTTGGGCATATCCTTTGTTGTCGAATGAACAACATTGGGAATAGCCATAAGAGAGATCAAAAAACATACCACGCACAGAAAGCGAAAGCTTATATTTCAACATGCAGATCCCATCACCTTAGCGGTCGTATACGAAGATTCGATAGCGGTAGGAGGTGTACTCATTGCAGCAATAGGATTGTGGATGTCATATATAACAAAGAACTCTTTATGGGATTCCATCACCTCAATAATCATTGGTATCTTACTGGGAATCATGGCGATAGTCTTGATCCAAAAAAACAGTAGATTGCTTATCGGGAAAGCGATTCCGCATGAAGTGAAAGATGACATTATAGAACTCATGGAAGCGGATCCGATTATAGAGAAAGTACTGGATTTTAAATCCACGATGCTAGACACGGACACTTATCACATCAAGTGCGAGATAGAATGCAACGGAACAGGATTATTGAAAGTGATCAACAGAAATAATTTTTTGAAGAACGAATACGAAGAAGTAAAAGAAAGCTATAGTGATTTTTTAGAATTCTGCATAGATTATACGAGAAGAGTACCAAGGATCATCGGAACGAAAATCGATGCGGTAGAAAAGAAGATCAAAGAGAAATATCCTCAAGTCAGACACATCGATATCGAGATCAACTAAATACAATTTGTAATCTATCAGCTTTTCCATAATCATTTCAGCGTTTAATCGTTTTATCGTTTAGTCATTTTGTTATGAAGATAGGAATCGTAGGCCTCCCGAACGTCGGAAAATCCACGCTCTTCAACGCGCTCACGAAATCATATTCTGCTCCTGCAGAGAATTTTCCGTTCTGCACGATCGATCCAAACGTAGGAATAGTAGACGTCAAAGATCCAAGAGTGGATGTATTGTCAGAAATATCGCAGTCGAAGAAGAAAGTTTACGCAAGCATAGAATTCGTCGATATCGCAGGACTCGTGAAAGGTGCCAGCAAAGGAGAGGGCTTGGGAAATAAATTTCTTTCGCATATCAGGGAAGTCGACGCTATAGTACAAGTGCTGAGATATTTCAAGGATAGCGATGTTGTGCATGTAGAATGAGGCGTTGATCCGATGAGAGATGTTGAGATCATCAACACCGAATTGATTTTCGCAGATCTGGAAATCATCGAAAGGAATCTACCGAACATCGTAAAAAAAGCGAAAACAACAGGAAACAAGGACGAACTAAGGATAGCGGAAATTCTGATGGAGATCCAGAATGCGTTGGTGCAAGGAAAAATTGCCCATGATATAAAATCTAAACTGACCAAAGACGACGAGAAACTCCTCAAATCATACAACTTCCTAACAACGAAACCGATCATCTATGCGATAAATATCGGACAAGATGATATTCCCTATGCACATGAAATAGCCGAAGAATATATGGTAAAATTACAGAGTCCTGTAGCCATCGTCTGCGCAAAACTGGAATCTGA
>CAZIVH010000009.1:23244-38268 GCA_964542965.1 uncultured Candidatus Peribacteria bacterium
GGATTGCTCTGCGAAGATGTCTTGATTTCTAAATTGGTAAACAAGAATATCTTTAAATTCTCTAAACAAGAGCTTAAACTTATTCTCGTTTCCGACTTCGACGTAACCTACCTCAAGAGAAATAAATATTTGAATAAGGCATTCTATTTGGAACCATTATATGAAGATCTTTTGACAAAGATGGTGCTCACTATCAGCGCATACTTCGAGAAAAGAAACAAGAGCCAGGATCTCTACGAATTCATCGGACGGATGAAAGAAAACTTCGCTAAGGATTACAAAGATGTTCACTATATGAAAAATGATCTCTTCTACGTAAACTTCTTCGATTCAATCAGAGAAATAAACGTATTCGATGGAAAGATAGGTTTGCTAACATTCGCAGACGTCAATCCAAAGACGATCAAGCTGAAGATTCTTTACACCATGAGAAGAATCAATAAACCTATTCACTACCAGGAATTGCCAGCAAAGATTATGGAACGATTCCCAGCAAAGAACGTAAAGATCAATACGGTACATAATGAATTAGTTAAGAACAACGACTTATTTGTAAATCTCGGACTCGGAATCTACGGATTGAAAGAACGGGGATATGAAGGTGGTATGGTAAAAGAGATTTTGGTAAGGATCTTCGAAAGAAACGATAGAGCAATGAACGTCAAAGAACTCTGCAAAGAGATGTTGAAAGAGAAGATGGTAAGTCCAAACACGGTCATGTTGAATCTTCAAAAATACAAGGATCTCTTCAAGAGAGTAGAAAAAGGAGTATACGAGCTCATCAAATCAAAGAAATAATACTAAGGACATATATTACGGGGCAAAAAATTCCGCTGATGCGGGATTTTTTGTTTACAAAAAGATACTTGCATTTCATGCACTATCCACTATTTTATTGGTAAACAGTAATAGTCCATAAAAAGACCATACCATCATTTAAAATTTAAAATTCACTTGTCCTCGAAGAGGGAAATTTAAAATTTAAAATTAATATACGTGTTCACTCCAGATATCACCAAGATACCACAAAACAGTTGAGTCTATTTGTTCAAGGACAAAAAAGACAGTATTCTCTATATCGGCAAAGCAAAAAACCTTCAAAAAAGGATCTGACAATATTTTTCACCCAACTCGCTCCGAAAACAAGAAATGCTTTCCAAAGCGAACAAACTCGACTTTCTCGTGGTAAAAAACGAAAGCGAAGCGCTCTACCTGGAAGACAATCTCATCAAACAGCATCAACCCTTCTACAACAACTTATTGAAAGCGGACAATAGCTACACCTACCTCAAGATCACCAAGGAGCAATTTCCGCAAATCATACTGACAAAAAGAAGAAGCAACGATGGTGCAATCTATATCGGACCAAAAAACGACACCATCCAATTGAAAAAGTTTTTACAATATCTCAGACAAATACTCAAGTTCAGATGATGCAAGACGACTCAATTCAGACAAGGCAAACTCTGCTCCGACTACTACTTCTGACTCTGTCACGGCCGATGCAAATTAGCTAAGAATTCCCCTGATAGGGGGAAAAACGAAAAGGGGGTTGCCTCAGACTACCAAGACATAGTAAAAACTATAGTAGCGTTTTTCAAATGAAACACCAAACCCATCGAACAGGAAATCCACCACCAAATCGAGGAAGCGATCATCCACGAAAATTTCGAATGGGCAGCTCAACTCAGGGATATCTATACCTCTATTCAAGGCTTTGTAGAAAAGCAGGATGTCGTTCTCCCAGAGAAAAAAGACGGCTACCTGGCATTGATCAAGACGATATGAACGCAATATCTCTACACCGTCCTTGTCTTCACGCAAGGAAAACTCATGGACATTATAACCAGCAAGGAGCAAATAAACGACATCGAAGAAGATAGTCTCGAACTAGCCATACAAAGAACTTTCGGCGAATGAAACACCTATAAAACAAAAAATGAAATCATCATAGATTGATTAGCAAAAAAACTGAAAGCTCCCCTTTCAGGGGGAGAAACGAAGAAGGGGTTGCAGCCGCTTCTCCAACTCGCCGAAAAATTCCTCGACTCCTACATTATCTCCAATTCAATGCAAGAAGGAACCATCATCATCAATGATCTGGTGAAAACACTGAAAGAAAGATATGGGCTCAAGAAAATCCCTTACAAGATCGAATGCATCGATATTTCCCACCTCAGCGGTGATTGGACCAGCGGATGACTTTCCTGTATCGTCTGATGACTCCCCTATCCAAAAGGATACCGCAGATACAAGATCCAGAGCAAGAAAGCCGATGATTATGCAGCACTTGAAGAGATATTGGAACGTAGAATACAATCCTGAACAGAGTTGCCGGATCTTCTGATATTGGATGGCGGGAAAGGTCAACTGAACATCGTAAAGAAATTGTGCACGGATCCCAAACGGAAAAAAATAGTGAATCAGATTGATATTATTTCTTTGGGAAAATGAGAAGCAAGAAACAAATCCAAAATAGGCACAACCGGGAAAAAGTCAGAAAAAATCGGAGAAAGGATTTTCGTATTCGATGATAGATTACACATCAAAGAAACTCCCCTAGTCTACGATCAAGCGGATAAAATACTCACAAAAGCTAGAAATGAAGCGCATAGATTGGCTAATTCATATAGAAAAAAACAGATGAGCAAAGAGCGGAAATAGAAAATCGAAGAGATTTGATGGATTTTACGCCAATTGGGATGATTTTTGGCTATATAAAGCGGTTTTAGGCGATTTAGCAATGACGGACACAAAAAAGTGCCCGTTTTTTTGACAAATAAATTTTTCTGAGTACTATTATAGAGTAAAGGAAACTTTTATTTGCCTATAGAGTCATCATGAACAATACCGCAACAGCTAGCGCATCCGTCACGGTAAATACAGCTGAAAAGCCAATAGAAGAGCAAAAAGAAGAAATTGTACAGAAGATAACGGATTTAGCGAAAGATCCTACAAACAATGCCGCTGAGCTAGCCCAATTAGCTACGAAATATGCTGAATTGGAAAAATTGGATGTCGCACAAAAAACAGAAGCAAAAAAACAGGAAGAAGCGATCCAATGAGAAAGAGCTGAAGAACACAAAGAGGAAATGGCTGAAGCGACACAGCAAGCTAATCAAGAAAAGACTATGAAAATGGAAGACTTGATGAATAAACTTCAAGACAAACCAGAAAATGCTGAAAAGAATGCAGAGGCTATCGTCGAACAATCCAAGACAAGGATCAAACAGACTATCGATAGATATACCGACAAACTCAAGGAGCTAAAGACAGCCAACGAAACTGAAAAAGAAAAACTCAACAAAGAATTAACAGACATTAGAACAGAGTTACAAAAAGAAAAGAACACCTATGAAAAGGTGAAAAAAGATTTTTTCGCTCCATTGACCTACAATTTCGAAAAATTCACGAAAGAAGATCTTAAAAAAGCATCAACAAAAATGATTAGATATTCCATAAGAGAAGGAAAACTATTCAATTCACCAAGATTGACGAAAATGGCGACAATCAGAAGGAATATCACGATAAAGACATTGATCAGAAAATTCAACAGCATCGGAACTGACGAAAAAAAATGAGTCAGATTCATAATGGGATTCGAACAAGCGAGATTTATGCGTTATACAGGAATCAAAGTCAATAGTATGCTAGATCAAGCGGGGTCCGCAATGGGAATGCAAATAAATCCACAAGATTTCCATAGGAAATTCAACGAATGAAGAAAAAATATTTTCGCTATTTTGGATGCAGACACATGAGATAAATTGGAATCAGGCGAAGTTGAAATCATAAAAGCCATTAAGGCAAGAATAAATTATTATGGATATGCATACGCCAAAGAAAGGGCAAATGCACGAGTAAGCCCATTTATTGATGCAGAAAAAAACGCCAAAGAAGAAGGACAGATACTCAATAAACAGGAAAAAAGCAAACTCTATATGTCAGAAGAACAAAAAAAACAGCTTACAACGACAAATCTTAATTAAAAAAATCTTTCATTTTTATCATTAATATCTTGCATCATGGAAAAGATCAAAAACATTCAACAAGCTACTGAATACGTCTATAATCAACTCAAAGAAATAAATCCCGATATAGAAAAAGACGATGTCTATGACACCATCATGGATGAAGTATTGGAATCCATAGAGTATACACTGACAGACGAAGACGTGAGATTTTTGGAAGAAAATGAAAAGAATCTGACTACTATCGACGACTACCTTGCAACAAAAATACCAGACTATCAAGATCTCCTTGACGATATTGTCACCGATATGGTCAGCGAAGAGATTATAGAATAACATTTTATCTAGACTAAACTGTCTAAAAATGGCAATTAAGAGCAACTTAAACGATATAAATCAGTTGAATGAAAATGTTCAGAAAAAGAACAATCTACAAGGAATACTTGGAGATACGCTTTTATGAATATCTCAAACATTAAATAATAGAATAATTGTAGATGGATGAATGATCAATCAATTGCAAAATATCGTTAATGGAATAACTCCTACAGCTCAGATTAATGCTATAAGAAATCAAATAACAAACCAAAGACGCACACGTAGAAGTACAGGTAATACAGCAGGTACAGTAACATATACTACAACAACATTAACAAATACCACTAATACTATCCGTAGCGTAGAAGCAGAAAAAGAAAACACAAGAAGAAATCTGGAAAATACTAGATCATCACAACAAAGTTTACAAAAGCCACAAGGCAACAATCCAACAGCATGGACAACATACAACAACCAATTCACTACTTATCAATGACAAATAGAAGACGCTAGTGACGACATTAGTGAGTATGATAGAGCTCTAACACTCTTAAAAGAATTACAATGATTGCAAGAGATAAATGATTTTTATGGGAATAGCATAAATACAAGAACACAAGAGATCAATAATATGATAACGCTGCTTGGTAATTTCAACTTTGGTTGAACAATAGCTAGTATGATAAATACTACAGCAGGAAGACCATATACCATAGGAGAACCAGCAAATACTGTTACCCAAAATCTGGGATGATGTTTTTTAAACAACAATAATGCAACTAATATCAATTATACAATATGCGATAATGAAAATGGAGAGCCATTGACAATAGAAAACAACGTTTTACAAGCCAAAATAGGAACACAAACCGTATGAATCCGTGGAGTAAGAATAAATGGAAATCAATTAGAGCTCAACAACATTCAAATAGAGCCTATCACAGGATTGAAATTCCCGTTAAACATCCAACTTAGTATCAGAGGAAGGATTCAAGATGCTACAGGAACTAATTTAGACCATTATAAAACATTTAATTTAACGATCAACAAGCCAATACTGGATATAGCAAACCGCGAACAAGCATATGACGATCTCAACGCAAACAATACTATAAATACAAGACTTGCTGCGGAATACAGTGATCCGACAAGAACAAATTTAGAAAACGAGGTCATCCGAGAGATTCTCCGTACAAATGGAAATCAAACTGAAATAGATAAAATATATAACGATCCACAACAGAGAGATATTTTGATTCAAAGAATTCGTGCAATACCAAACTTTATACAAGTATTCACGATCCAACAGCTTCAATGAGGATTTAGAGGAGAAATGACGAGAATGGACAGAAACGTTCCTGTGCAATATTTAGTAAATAGAAATGCATTTACTGATTATTTACGCAATAATTTAGAAGAAAACGTAAGAACGTTTGTTAAAACACAAATTAGAAACGAGATAAACAACTCAACAGACCGCAACGACATCCTCAGGGTGGTGATGGATTTTCAATCCGATGTTATCAACGACAAACTAGACAACGACGATCACAACATATTGGATCAAAGAGTATCAAACAATAGGCCGGAAGGGCATCCCAATACACGAGTACAAAGGATGCTAAGAATACGTTCAAATAGAAATAATTGGACGAAATTCTTCGATGGAAGAGAATCCAAAGGGTTCAGCGATAGTCTGGAGACAAACGAAGGGAAATTGGAGTTTGATATCAAGGTAGCAATCAATGGAGTGAATAAGATAGTCACTACTATTAATATAAAAGGGGAAGATGAACCGATCATCCTGGATACCAAAGACGTCAACGAGATGACACATGCCATCCTAAGATTGGAAGCCACCAAAACGGGAGAACCTATTAATAGGAAATTGAGATGCCGCATAGCACTGAATGCAATCAAAGCCGTAGTATCAATGTCTCCGGTAACGCTTCACAGAGAATATAGAGGACAAATCACTGCTATAGACGGACAAAACCATGATATAGATAGATTAAGCGCACACATTCGTTGAGAAAATCTTATTTTGCGCGGATCATGTGCCAACCACGCCAATCGCCAAAGAACAAATCATGTGATTTTCGATGAACAGCGCTACAAATGACTGCACAATATAGGAGAATTAGAGAGATGAATGGTGGGGCTTTCAAATCAAATCAACGATATCATGAATGCCATGGGTAACGAATTTAGGGAAGCAACATCACGCGTCAAAGCATTGCCATTGATGAAATACGATACAAGACATTATCTCACAGGAGGACCAATCAAAAGATTACGAGCAAGAATGGCGTATGGAAAAACAAATCGAGATTTTAATTTTACGACAACAGCAACATCAGGAGCCAAAACAGCGAATATAAAATTTGAAAAGGGGAAATTCACCGTATCATGAACATTCAAAGATAAACCATACGAATTTAAAGGCAGAAGTTTAGGGACCATATTAAGGAAAAAAATAGACAGAGTAAGAGTGTTTGATGGTCTAGAATTACCTATATTCGAAAAAATCAACGAAGCAATGATAGAGAAATTAAGGACAAATAATCTTGTAGGACCTGAAAACTTTGCGGTTTCTGATCTCAACCAGGACAAAACCGGAAGAGTGTTTATCTTGGATAGTCATTGAGATCTTTCTTATCTAGAAATAGAAGATAGAGCGCTCAATCCATTGGGAAGCAACACCTACGGACGTATCGATTTCAACAATTTGCCTCCGCAAAGGATCAGATGCAACGAAACTGAAAGAAGAGAATTTATGCAAAATCCTCTACTTGCTGGTAGGTTGATGAGGGCAATGAGAAGAAGGTTGAGTCTCATATAAAAAAAACAGAAAAACGCAAATAAGAACTGGTCTTTCCGACCAGTTTTTTTGCAAAAAGAGAAAAGAGTAAAAAAGACGAATATATCCAAAAGCTACCTAGCAAAAACCCGCAAAAAAAGTCCACTAAAATTTGACAAAAAACATATCCGCGGGTATACTTAGATAACAATAAATTTTATACATTTACACAACATCCATGGAAAAGATCAGCAAAAGAGTCAATACCTGGGAAAACTTCAGAAAAAAATTCAACAATTTGAAGATAAACATTCATCAGCTAAAGTATGCATTGCCTATCGCGGCTGTTCTTTTGGCAACATCTTGCAATAATAAAGAAAAACATACGCCTCAATACGAACAAGCGCAAAAAGAACTGGAACAAGCACAAGAAATATTGGAAAAGGCTGAAGATAATATGGAAAATGCCAAAGACTATGAAAAGGCGATAAAAGATTTCGAAGAAGCGAAAAAGAACTTTGAAGAAGCGACAAAAAAAATGGAGGAACTAGGCAAAACATTACCAACAACCCCTGATGACAATATCTCAGATGGAGGGCAATGACGAGACAAATTCAATTAAAAATTTTTTAATTTTTTTAGCATACTGCAATGAGCGCAACCTTTATAGACAAGAATAAGCTTCAAGAGCTCAAATGAAGATTGGAATGAGCAAACGAAGGGTTGGATGTCTGACACATCAAGACGATCAGGGACACTTCAAAAGAGCTGTTCGATATATTTACCAAGCCAGATAGTGTAGCTGATTTTTCGCTAAAGGATGATCTCAAAGAAATAAATGATATCTTAAAAAAAAGAGAAGAGACACTAGCGTCCAAGGATTCTATAAAAGAAACAGAGATAACGTCCAACTACGGAACCTTATTTCATCCAGACGCAAAAGCAGCAGATATCGACCCAAAAGACAACAACAGAATATCATTGCAGATGAAAGACTTCTATGAAGATCCGTTGATGAGATATTTCAAAAGTACATTCCCTGCGTTCGCGGATTTCAGGGATAAGATGAGAAAAGATCCGACATACAAGATAGATACGTTAGAAGCAACCGGAAAAGCAAACAGCAAGAATCTCAACAACATCCACGATGCGCTCAAAAAAAACGATATATTCATATCATCAACCAATCCTGAAATCAAGGAAAAATTAACAAGGCTTATCATACTCTTTTCACAATTGGATTATTTCGTAGAGAGTGGCAAGAAACCAAACCAATTGGACCAAGCCAATAAAATCATCGACAAGATAGAGATCACCTGTAACCAACTCGAAGCATATGAAAAAACGAAAAAAGCGTTGGAAACGATCTCCGCAAGGCAAAAGGCCATGGAATGATTGGAAATAACCAATCCGAAAAATATAATAAAAGCTACACCAAATAAAGCAACAAAGACAGCAGTGACTATAGATCTCAAAGAACACTTCCTAGATCCTGCAAAAGGATTGAACGAGTTACCTGAAGGATACGAGATCGGAAAGTTGCAACTCAAGGATGCGGACAACAAACCGATAGAAATCTTCGAAGACGTAAATGGAAAGAAATTCGAGAAAACGCTGAAACAATGAAATAAAGAGGAAATATTCGTAAAAGACGAAACCGGAGGATACAGGAAACTATGAAGCATCAGTATCGCGACAAGTCGCCGTGCACAACTAAGCATGGAAGTAGAAGCCTATCAAGATCTACCGAGAGCATTAGCATTCCCTACAAAAATCATGATGGAAGCTACGGGCATCTGAGGTCAAGGAAAAAAAATCACAGACAAGGTATCTATCACCAAATCTATAGCTGCAGAACGAGAAAAACCGGATTTTTCAGGAGAATACGACAAACTTGATACCATCATCAAATACAACGAAAAACTAGAGAAACTTTATAATAACCTTTACGAAGAATTTTTACAGGATCAACTCAATAAATTTTTCACCAATCACGAAGATGAATCTATCCGCAATGGTCGGAAAAAATTATCCGACGAACAGAAAAGAACATTCTTCATAGATATCATCCAAACAAATACATATCCCGTTCGAGGAGCAGGTATTACTGATATAGATAAAGTACGAAAACAAAATGTACTGTCTCTTGCACAATTCCAAGCAGTATTCAAAGAAAGAATCCTCAAAGGATTCACGGGAAAAACGGATATGCATCTAAAAGAACACATCCTGGAAAAACTCTGAACAGAGTGATGGACAAAGGCAAATCCTACATATGTACAAGGCTTGCTCGGAGAAAAGATTATGGAAGCATACCAAAAAAATGAGGCTAAAAGAGCTCTCCGGATGGCTATCAACAAATTCCTTTTAGGAATAGATGATCAATCTATCACACAGGCACCGGACGCAACCCTCTACCCTAACTTGCAAGATATCCACGGAGCAAAAGAGCTCACCGCATCAGTAGCAGACGTGGAAGCAATAACAGAAGAACAAGCAAAAAACCAAGCGAATGAGGAATTCGTAAAAAGCTATCAAGCAAGCATGAAACGGTCTTTGAAAAGAGCAAGATTGTTCTTTTTCAGAACACACATCATCAATAATAAGATAAAAAAGGCCATGAAAGGCACAAGCAAAAAACTCCTGACAGACGACGAAACGACAAGCGCAGTCAATCGTCGAATGCTCAAAAAAGAATTGAACATGGCAGGCGCAAACAAAATCAAAGTAGAAAACAGAATATTCAACGACCCAGTGTTCCAAGAAAGAATAAATGCAATAGTCAACGAATATCTGCAGAAAAACAGTTCCCGAAAAAAAGAAGATTTCGAAAGAGAGATAAAGGAAATGATAGATAATAATCATGAGCTCAAGATGTATATGGAAAAGAACAATATTACACAGATAGGATCAAATCTGATAGAAAGAGTGGAATTTGAAAAAGAGCAAAGGAAATATTATGACGAGATTATGGCCATCACCGAAAACTACGCTCAAGGAAACATCAAAACTAGAGAAGACTATGACCAACAGATCAGGCAGAAGATAGGTGAATTTTCCGAGAAACAAAAAAGACTGCCAGATCTGGTAAAAGAATTGAACTTGGATATCAATGCAAGGGATTTTTCCGAAAAACTGGCAGCACACAAAACAGTATTGGAAAGAATGAGAAATAGGACAGTAACTATGAGAGTAAATATGCTCATAAATGCAAAGCCTAAAGTAGAACCTAAAGGAATTAAAAAGCTTCTCACAGGAGTACAAAAAGACGAAAGAGGATTGACAACAGCACAGCATGTGCAGATAGACAAACTCTGAGGAAGAGGAAAGTTTTATAGACGGATAGAAAAACATCCACGACGAACAGCAATAGGAACATCCGTAGGTCTTATAGGAGCTGCAATGATTCCGGTTGTAGGGGTAGGAGTAGGTGCATGAATGCTCTTCACCTTAAATTATCTCAAAAAACGCGGACATTACACCAAAGAGCATGTAAAGTTTGAGAAAGAGCTCTTGGCTATGACACCTGACCAGAGAGAAAAATATATCAGAGACATGAAAGAAGACGCAGAAAAGAGACCAGAGCGACTGAGAAAAATATTCCCTAAGAAATATGACAAATACGGCGCGTCCATGGAATATTTGGAGAAAACACAATCAGTACAGCTTTTGATTGATAATATCAAGAGATATTCAGGAACAGGCAAAATACTCTCTACAGCAGAAATGGATAGTTTGAGAGAATATATGCTCAAATGAATAGCTACACTTCAGCTGCAAGAAAAAGAAGGAAGAAACTTTATGTATTCCAAAACAGGAGAAGAAAACGTGGAAAAGCTCTACAACGATCTCTATACAACTATATTGTGAGGATTGGGAAGATTGGATTCCACAAGAAAACCTGTAGACAGCTACAATGCCATCAAAAACAATATAGGAAGACACACCAACACCATCCTCAAAAACACAGAATACAAAGACAACAAGGCTAAGATGGAATCTATGCGCACCAAATTGTGAATATTCGCATGATCAAAGGCTGCAGCTATCTATCTAGGTACTGCATGGTTAATGGGGCAGATCAGAGAAGGTCGAGATAATGTGTTCGGTGGAAACGAAAGCGTAAGCGCTAAGGAGTCAATACATCAGATACAGGTAGATCAAGCAATCAAAGCAGAAATGCAAAACGATCTTGGCAAGACTATAGATTTCAACAACATCAATCCATCAGATCAGCCAGCAATCATAAATCGGTTCAAACAACATGGATATAGCCTCAACGATGCAACTAACGAGATTTACAAGATTACAACCATACCGGGAGGACTCCAATTGGACAACGCATTCGGTACTAATGGAAACGACTTGCTCAACAAAGTATTTGATGGAGATACAGCAAAATTCGAAGCATTCAAAGCCAAGATAAGCGCATTACAGAGCGGAGATAGATCAAGTACATTACGATGAACCATGAAAGATATTTATGGTACTAACGCATTGGCAAATGAAAAAACACATGCGTTCTTCGACAATTTCGGTAGTAGCATAATGGAAAATGGACAGCATGAATTAATCAAACTCACATCACAAAGTCCATTGAGCAACGCATGAGCGGAAAAGATAGCAGTCAAGATGACTGAACGATATACAGGAAGCGGAATGCTTACTGGGAACGAAATGAATATAGTGACCAATCCGGCAAAAATTAAAGAGCTATTCGATGGTTTTGCAAATGGAACCTACAATTTAAACAATCTTCCACAAGGATGGAATGTAGAAACAGCAAACAACGTATTGCATTGCAAATACGGCGGATTCGGAGACGGTCTCAAGGATTATATCTTCGATGTAGGTAGCGAAAAAAGCAAGGAAACGATAGGAAAAATCATCACAGAGAATCCATGATCAGGAGATGTATCTATGTGACGAAGACGACGACGTTTCAATTCTTTCGGAGTCCCTACAGTACGAAACGAAGTGAATAATTTCAAAGAACAAAAATAAAGCTTTTATCCTATTAAACACTACACATCATGAACGCATTCGAACCATTTATCGTAAGCATACTGACACAAGCAGGGTTCCATCCTACGGAAATCAATAAAGATCTCATAGATGAAACCATGGATATCTTTGTAGATAGAGTAATCACCTCTCTTACGGAAAAACTGGAAGATGACGATAAGGTGATATTCTTGGAACTTTTGGAAAACAACGAAGATAATCTAAATCCAGGATTTGAATTTGTAAAAATGAAAATCAAGGATTATGAAGACACCCTAGAAGATATCATGGACGATTTCGCCAAAGAATACATCGAAGAATTCAAAAAAGAGACTTTATAAATAATCACTTGCCATGGTTACAAAAAAAACGGGAAAGATAAATACATTATCAAAGGAGAACTCCATCTCCTCATTTGTCGATCCGCGGAAAGATCATCATGAATTTGTGAAATATGCGCAAAAAACGATAGAAAACATCAACCAATGAAAAACGAGAATCGATGATTTGATCGAAACACTTTCTTATGATAGATTTTCGAGATTGGCAGACACGACAAAAAGTGAACTATACAACATGTTAATCACTAGATCGATCAACAAAAAGAATATAGAAGAATGTTTCAACGCTTTCAAATACATGAAAAAAGAAGAATTTATTAAAAGAAAAAAAGAGCTCCAAGAGAAAAAGAACGAAAAAGAGAGCGTCGAAAAAGAAAAAGAGGAACAAACAAAACAAGAAGCAGAAAAAATTATAAAAAATCAAGAAAACGCAGAAAAATCCATAGTTGAAACAATCCAACCAGAAGTTGTACAGCAGAAAATACTTGAGGAGAAAAAAGAGATAATCCCTCCTGTGGAAATAATTCCTCCTGTAGAAGTAAAAGAGCAACCAAAAAAGATACCTACAACCCATGAAGAAAACCAAGAAAAAACCGAGAAAACAGGCAAAAAAAAGAAAAACCGAGGAAAAGGCCTTCGAGAAAGAATAAAACCGAAAACCAAAGAAGAAAAGCTCAGAAGAGAAGAAGAAATATTAGAAAACATAAGCAAAAAAAGACAAGCATTGGAACAAAAAATTAAAGAAGCAGAAGCAGAAAAAAACAAACAAAAAGAATAAATTTATCATCGGAAACGATCTATATGACGAAAAATATCCAAAAAAAAGAAAATTTTAAAAAAGAACTCGAAGAAACGAGAATTTTGGAGAACAAACAAAAAGATAAAGTCGAAAAAATGCGCAAAGAGATGGAAGCCCTAACATCACTCGAAGAAAAACAAAAAGCGAAAATAGAAAAAATAAAAAAACCCATCAAACACAAGATAGCAAAAAACATAGGGAAAGTAGCGCTTGTAGGTGCATTGACCACAGCAGCGATCTTGGGAGTCAATGAGATGAGAAAGAGTCGACAGAAGGATCAAGTGCAACGAGAAGATGACAAAAAAAATACTGATCCAAATCAGAAAATTGATAGTACAGCGACATTTCCGACAAAAACAATAATTACGCCTGATTCCCTCAGAAAAAGCATAGCAAAAGAACAAATAGCTCCAATGATATCTTACGAAAAAATTGCTGATATAGTAAATGCCATAAGCAAAGAATATATTAGAGAAGAACTAATCAATTTTCTCAAAGCAGGAAAAATCACGGAAGCTCAAGAGATGTTCGGCATGAAAAGAGACTCAAAATACGCAGCAAACAAAGCTACAGGGAAAATAGATTTCAACACACTACAAAGATTCTGAGATCCTTATTTCGGATTGTACGGAAAAGAAATTTTGGAACATAAAGACATTCCACAAGAAGTAAAAGACATTTATCAGAAATTCTTGTTGGGAGAACTAGATAACAACAATGCAGCATATATGATTTTGTGTAAATCCGATTTCTATCTCTATCTTTTTACCAAAGATCACAAATTGCTTTCAAGACAGATAACCTTATTGGGTGAAGATATGAAAAAAAATCAAGAACGAATCCCCTACCCATATTATCAGACAAACAAAGGGACAATATATCACAAAAAAGAAATCAATACAGATACGCCGGAAGGACTGTTTCTTATAGCAAGAACCTGTCCGCTCAGCGAAAACTATGTCTGTGATGGACCAAAAGTAGGATTAGTATCAGTACCAATAGATACGAAGACGCAAAAAATCGACGCTAGATATGAACACAACAAGTATGAAAAAAGATTTCATCCGATACGGCAACCGCCCCAAGATCCAGACAAATACGAAGATGCGATCAATTCAGCAGAAACAGATGATAATGCCGTATCTCATGGATGTCCGAACCTCAAAAATATCTGAATACTCATCGACAATCTTACCATAGGAAAATCCGTCGAATACACGACACACAAATAAAATATAATTTCTAGGTGATAAAAAAAATTCCGGAGGAAAAAACTCCGGAATTTTATGTAAACATTGTACATTTAACGAAGCCAACGCCACAGGCCAAAGCCACCGGCACAGCCGACAACAATCATGAGAACGATAAATCCGTCGCCTACAGGTAAGCCGCCAGGACCGTTGTCATCACCGCCTACAGCAGTGATAATTACTTTCTGCCGAGTAGTATCCGCAGGATCCGGGGTGCTTGTATACCCTTTTTTCACCCAGTCGGTAAATTTAACTTTCCCGTCAACATACACTTTCACCAGGTCAGAATTCTTGGCAGTGTCTTCAGAGATTACAACCAGGGAATCTACACCGGTAATGATTGCCGTATCACCCTTTAAGATATTAACTACCTTTCCATGGTAAACAGGTTGATTGCTCACTTTACCAGCAGCAATCGTGTCAATCGGGTTGTTAGCTTGTGCAACGGTTGCCACTATGGCAAGCAACATTGCGAATACAAAGAATCTTTTCATATACTTACTATTAAAATTTTGTTTGTTAGTTTACTTATATTGATTTA
>CAZIVH010000010.1:0-34595 GCA_964542965.1 uncultured Candidatus Peribacteria bacterium
CGCCAGGTTGTTTCGTTTTACCATGTAAAGCAACCTCAACAACATAACTATGACCATCGCTTCAGGAACTTCTGGATAAGAAGAAAGCTCTTGAAGAAAAGGAGATAGAATACGTTTCATATACACGAGCGATGAATAAATCAGCAAAAGAATATAAATAAGTCAATAATTTACAATAGAAAAGTAGAAAAACATAAGTATTGAAAATTCAAAGGAAATACGTATAGTATCATAACTCAACTCGTAATTCATAATTGAAAATTCGTAATTGAGTTTATGGGGATGCTTCTGGATTTGATAGGAGGATTCCATATGTATTGACGGCCACCATTCGACGAACGTACCGAGATTAAATAATCGTTCACTCAAAAAATGCTAAAACATTAAACAGAGCTTTTGCTCTCGTACCTAGCTATTCATTAGCCTAGTGACGTACCAACCCTCAGCCCGACTCCTGCTACGCTTTGGGTGACTAAGCAGGAAAACCGTTCACCTCGGTGAACAACGTTGTTATGGTAAAAACCTATGCCTGTTTGTTGGCTAACGTATCCTGACATGATAACGCTAAAAAACATGGATAATTAATAAACTATTGTGGTAGAAATCAGTATATATGCCTTTTAGACATGGGTTCAATTCCCATCATCTCCACCAAATGAAAAATAATTTGAACTATAAAAAAATCTCCACAAAGGGAGATTTTTTCTATTCTCTAGAGCTCAATTCAAACCGTCTATATTCTTTCTGCTCAAGCTGGCGAAGAATGACTCACAATGCTTCAGAGAGCACCTTGATATCATCATAAGGGACATCTTTCTGATCAAAGATGCGATTGATTTCATCCCTCTCTTTTTCTAAAGCCATGATATCTTTGGTAAGCTGGTCCAATTCACGTTTTTCCATATATGACAACTTCTTTTTTTCAGGATGCTTATCCTGGTCAGCAATACTATCATCTTTCAATAGTTCCATCTTTCTATCTTTCAATGATTCTATTTTTTCATGTTTCAATGTTTCTGCGGTTTTATACTCCGAATACGTTCATCGGAAATCCTTAATGATACCATCGCCTTCAAATATAAACAGATGATCAGTAATCCTATCCATAAAAAATCTGTCATGAGAAATGACAATCAGACAACCAGTATAATGCATAAGAAAATCTTCTAGTACACCCACGGTCACCAAATCCAAGTCATTCGTAGGTTCATCAAGTATAAGGAAGTTGGGACGATGCTGTAGAATAGTCAGAAGATGCAACCTTCTTTTTTCTCCTCCACTGAGATTTTCTGCAAAGACGTGCTGTTGATTTGGCGGAAAAAGAAATTGCTCAAGCAAAGCGCGATCATAGACAATATCACTAACTCTTTTATCTTCAGGGAAATGAACTTCTTGTTGTTGATAATGTCCAAAAACGACAGTTTCTCCTGTCTGTATATATCAGGAATCAATCGATTCTTCACCTAAGATCATACGAACAAACGTGGACTTACCTACCCCATTCTTTCCTATGATGCCGATACGCTCGTTGTGTCTGAACTCATGAGAAAAATCATTCAGGATCTTTTTATCTCCGAATATTTTCTTGATGTGTTTAAGTTTGAGTATTTTTCCTCAGAGCTGTCTTTTTTCCATAGATAAGGTAAGCTTTGCCTGATCATTGAACACGATATCCTTTAATTCGTCATAACGTTCATTGATATGTTCGAATCTCGTGGCTCTGGAATTGGATTTGGTCTGTCTACCGCTCGGAGCCCTTTTAATCCAGCTCAATTCTTTTCTATACAATTGCTTGAGTTTATGGACTTCAATCCTTTCGTTCTCTTCACGGATAGATTTATGTTCAAGATAATAGGAATAATTTCCAGGGAAAACAATAATTTTCCCTCTATGGAGTTCGAAGATATGAGTACACACTCTTTCAAGGAAATATCTATCATGAGTTACCATAAGCAAGGTGATACGGTGACTTTTAAGATATCGTTCAAGCCGTTCTATCATATCCAGATCCAAATGATTGGTCGGTTCATCAAGAATAAGCATTTCGGGATCGCCCATCAACGTCTTGGTCAACGCTACACGTTTTTTCTCTCCACCAGACAAGGATCATATAGTCTGATCAAGATACGGTTTGATACGAAGTTTATTGATAGCGATATTGAGTTCCACTTCCTGTTCCCGATGTTGTAGCGTATCAAAATCGAAGAGGAATTCACGGACCGTCAATGCGTCATTGAGATGAGCGTCTTGAGGAAGATATCAGATACGGATCCCTTCTCTCCATTCAATCATTCAGTCGCTCAGATCTATATCTTTCATCAGCAATTTGAGCAAAGTAGACTTTCCCGCTCAATTCTTGGCTACCAAAGCGATTTTTTGTCATCTGGAAATAGTGAAATCAGTATGATCGAGAAGGATTTTTGAAGTATATGATTTAGTAAGATCAGTAACTTTGAGATACAACATGCACAAAAAAACAAGATGAAATAAGATAAGCAACAACCATCCAAACGACAATAGTACTGCTTTGGAAATAAATATCAAGAAACGCTTTTGATAGAGACAAAAGAATATGCAGATATACCATAAAAAGCATTTTTCAAAGAGCGACACACTACCCAAGCAACAATCCTACAAATAAGTCTTGGTCTTGCTATACCGACCGATATGATTATACCTCCACCTATATTTATACAATTCTTCCTAATGCATGAATACCGACAAGATATTGAGCAAAACCATGGATATCATAAAAGCATACTATAAGCACTCAGAGAAATATCCAGTACTCAAGTATAAAACACCTGAACAGCTCAAAAAAGAAATCAATCTGACCATAGCAAAGAAGTGAACGAGCATCGATTCGCTTTTTCGTGAAATGAAAAAAATAGCGCTTAATAGCCCAAAAACGAATAGCAAATGATTTTTCAACCTATTGGTCGGATGAGAGATATTGCCGGCCGTTATGGCAGAGATGATGACTGCGGTATTGAACAACACAATGCATACGTATAAATCAGCAGGCATACATATACTTATAGAACAAGAGATCATCAAATTCCTGGTCAAGAAAATAGGATACAAAAACGGCGATGGGATCTTTGCTCCAGGCGGATCACTTACCAACATGATAGCGCTCGTACTTGCAAGGAACGCGAAATATTCATCTATCAAAAAATCAGGGATAGCAGGCAAAAAACTTGTCGGATATACGTCTGATCAAGCGCATTATTCTACGGAAAAATTTATCAGCGTAACCGGACTCGGTAAAGACGCCATCAGGATCATTCCAACAGATAGCAAAGGAAAAATGAATGTGCAGCTTTTGGAAAAACAGATTATAGCTGATCTTCATCACGGATTCATCCCATTTTATGTCAACGCTACTGCGGGAACGACTGTGCTCGGAGCGTTCGATGACATCACCAAGATAGGCAAAATAGCAAAAAAATATAAGCTACGATTACATACCGATGCAGCGCTATGAGGATGAGCACTATTGAGCAAAAAATACAAGAGACTAGTAAAAGGCATTGAGCTCAGTGACTCTGTTTCATGGTCATTGCACAAGATGCTGAATATGCCTCTACTGGCTGCGGTACTCCTCGTCAAAGATCCAAAGATTCTCTACGATAATTTTCACGAAAACGCAGACTATTTATTTCAGATGGATGAAAGAGATCTCAATCCCGCAAACAAATCCATACAATGCGGAAGAAGGAATGATGCATTCAAAGTCCGGACAGCATTCAAATATCTCGGAGAAGAAGGATTCGAAAAAAGGATAGACAAAGAGTTTGATAATGCAAAATATGCGGTATCGATCATCAAGAAAGATAAAGAATTAACATTAATCCTGGAACCGGAAGGGGTGAACGTATGTTTCAAGGTGAAAGGAAAACCGGCTGAAAAAATTTGTGAAGCGTTAGATAAGCAAGGACTCATAAAAGTAAGCTATGGGAACCGGAAATGAGAAAAATTCATCAGATTGATGACCGTCAATGCAGACATGACGCACAAAGATATCGACACCTTCTTCAAATACGTAAAATCGGTAAAGATATAACACATGTATTCTAAATTTTAAATTCTAATTTTTCAATTTGTTATTACGCCATCTCGTCATATCAGCATTAGTCTTCATATCTCCGGTATTCCCTCCGGTATTTATCCCTATTGCCTATACGTTAATAGGCGTTAGGCTCTTGCAATGAGCAGGACCGATTGCAATGTCATTGGCTACCGTAATACCAGCAACCATAAGTACGGTACTCGTGCGACTCCTCTATGGGTACGCTCACAGAAAAATACTTGCATTTAAAGCAAAAAGAAATAATAACGATCGACTCTCTCGCATAGAAAAAAGATTCGCAGAATATGTAGAGAATAGGAAAAGATTAAATAAATTGAACAAAAAAATAACCAATTATCTAGAGACAAAAAACAGCAAATTAATACTGTTTCTCCTAACTATAGTCGCCATCGATTCAGCGATACCGGATATCGTAGCCATAGGGATAGTACGCAAAAGATTGCCGTTCCCTTTATTCATACTCGCAACAGTCATAGGGAAGTCCACGGTATATCTACCGGTCATTCGATGAGCAAAGCGAATTTTAAACTTCTTCTGAAGCTAGATTTATGACAAAAAATATACGTTTACGGATACAGAAATACAAGAGATGGGAATTTTGGCCCTCCTATATTTTTGATATCCCCGTCTATATGTATTTTCTCTATTTAGCGATCAGAGCTAAACATCTTTGATTTTTCACCAACGTCAATCCGAATATGACGCTAAGCGGATTTGCATGATATGGAAAAGAAGAGGATCTCGACAAATTTGATCCAAAATATCTTCCCATTACGATATTCGTAACAGAAGGGCACGATCATGAATATATAGAAAAACAGATGAAACAGATTGGGATATCATATCCATGCATTGCAAAGCCGACCTTAGGAAGGACAGGAAGGGATGTAAAGAAAATACACAATACAAAACAGATGAAAACATATCTGAAACGCGTTCACGAAGACATTCTAATCCAAGAATACATTGACTACCCGCTCGAATTTTGAATCTTCTATTATCGCATGCCCAATGAAACACATGGACACATCACGGGAATTGTAGAAAAGAAATTCATGTATCTGCATGGAAATGGGAAGCATACGTTCGAAGAACTTATAATGCATCATCCAAGAGCGAAATATTATTATCATCAATTCAAAGAGGAATATCCGAACATGCGATGAAGCATTCTGGAGAACGGAGAAAAATTTCAGTTGAATTATATAGGGAATCACTGCAGATGATCAGTATTCTATGATGTGTCACATCTCAGGACACCAGAACTGGAAAGTATCATCGACACCATAACAAAGAAAGTGCCAAACTTTCATTTTGGTCGTTACGACATTAAAGCAAGAAATGTAGAAGAATTGCAAAAAGGTGAATTCAAGATCATAGAGCTCAACGGTATGGGATCATTGCCAACCCATATATATGATCCAAAGCATACAGCCCGGAAAGCATACAAGACATTATTCCAGCATTGGAAAATAGCATATCGCATCAGCAAACAAAACAAAGAAAAAGGACATCCATACGTTCCATTCAAAGAAATCCTCAAGATAGTGAAACAATATGGGATATAAAATATGCTTGTGTCTAAAAAGGAAATAGATACACCATAATCAAAGATTTTATCTTATTATTACTGTTCCATGAAAAAGTTTTTTTGAATATCATTGGTGTTGGCTACATGCATAATATATACATGATGCGGGAAAGCACCGGAGATTACAGAGCAAAACGCTACAGAAAGAGACGAGATGACCAATACAGAGCTCAACGATTGCAAAAAATGATGTGATTTTCTCAGCAACGAGACAACTAGCAAAGAAGATTGTTATAAGCTTTGCGAAACAAGCAAAAAATTAGAATCAGATGATATAAAAGCTTGCGATGACATAGAAAAAACTAGTGGAAATTTCGTAACCAAAGATGTGTGCATCCAAGACAAAGCGATACAGGCTAAAAAAGCTGAATATTGTGAGTTGATAGGGAATGAGATAAACAAAGATTCCTGCTACTTATCATTAGCAACAGATATGAAGGATAAGACATTGTGCGATAAAGTAAGCAACGAAGTAATCAAAACGGCATGCATGGAAAACGAAACAGAAGAATAACCAGATTCCCCAAATACGAAAAAAAGCCTCCAGAAAAACTGGAGGTTTTTATGAAACATTAAAAAAAACAAAAAAAGAGAGCTAGAAGCGATGAAAGAATAAACAAGACCACACCATTACGGAAAAAACTAATTACACGGTGTCGGACAATGTCGTACTGTTCAGAAGCATAACGAACACAATACCTGTACATACGCGAATAGCACATAGCAGAGAATACATACAACAAACGGACAAGCATTGACAGAGCATATTCACGCAAAGAGATTGCGGTGTGAGCAAAAAACAAGAGTGTTTCTATACCTATCACTTGTACAGATACAAGAATAAAGATAGATATAAAACGAGAGAACAACAACACCAAAGAACCAAAAAACCATTCAGAAATCCTTTGGAACATGTTGCGCGATTCTACGTGTTCATCTTCAAAATAACGCATTGATTGATTTTTTATAGGTATATTTTATTTTTATTACAGTACCATATACAAAAGAAGGGAAAAATCAATATAAAAGAAAAAGAAAAAAGAAAATAAACACAAATTTTGACCAAGAAAATATCTAGTAAATTTGTTTTCATATGCCATTTAATTACACATAAAAGGATTACGAGTTCATCAAGAACTCATAGTATTATCGTCAAATAAAAATTTTATTTTCTCTCAACCATCCATGCAAACAAAAAAGATCTTGCTCTGATGAAGTCTACTCGCAATAACATGAATTATATTGAGCGTATTTGCTGAAAGCATAACGAGCATAAACATAGTGCCGAATTTGGACGTTTCTCGTTTCGCGTCATATATGATAGAAACGACGTTCAGCGGCGAAGCGATATCAGGTACGGTCGACATATTAGGAATCAACGGAGATGGAACATGATGCCGAAATTATTATGCATCGGGAGATTGTTATACACATACAGGATTAAGCTTTCCTCTTGTACTTTCATGAGGAACGGGAACTACTCGGATCAATACATGAGTACGTCCGGATCACATCTACCCAGAGATATTCTTCGCACCGAATGAAACATTCCGATACAATACACCATCAGAAATAGCGATGAACAGAAGCAATTATGAGATTCTCCATTTCAGCAATCCTTTCACTATGGAAGGAAGCATGAGCTTTTTCATAGAACTCAATATAGAGCCAAGATCCATAGCAAACTCAGTGAACCTCAACGCTTATCTCGTCAAGAAAAACACCCCGCTATCTTTTTTCCAAAGTAATCGGTTATCAAATTCATGAGTGGAATTGGTCGCGTCATTTTCTAGAACCACTACAGCGAACCATTCACACACTTCCAACTCATCTCATTATCTCATAGCGCTCACCACAAATGCTGATGGAACGATAGGAAGCGGGCATATAGATGTAAGCTCAGATTTTTGGATAGTGCTGTCTGCAAACACAACGACCCCAAGCAAATGACGATATCTGAGATATCAACCATCATCCATATGCAACAACGCTAATGCATGGTATGTAGGGAATTATGATACTCGAAGTACATCATTACAATTATGATGCCCTGACACACATATTCATATCGCGAGAAGAGACGTACCAATACAAGACGGTATGAGAGCACTCACCAATATAACATATCTCAGCTGAATAATTACAGGTAGTCAAGATTTCTATTTTGGGATATTGCCCAATCTCAGACCTAACGCAACATCGTTCATTACGCCTACCTCAGGAAACTATACAGGGAGCATATACATATCCTGGAATCCAGCGACAGATCCAAACAATGACCCTCTAACCTATAATGTCTATCTTACTGATATGTCAGGAAATTTTCTTCGCACGATTACAACAGGAATAACATCGACAGACTATACACGAGATAGTACGATTACTGGAGAAAACTACACAGGAGACGGGACATACAATCTCTCTGGAGAGGTGTGCGATACTGCACTATGTAGTTATTTTTCATTGGGAGATGACTTTGTCATAGATAATTATGAAGAACCAGACACATTCCCTCCGACATTCAATATCACAAGCGGACAACGATTTAGCGGAGAAGCGAATGTAGAAGTTTATGATCAAAGCTATTCCTGAACTATCATAGCATATAGTTGATCTAGCATAACATATACAAGTACATGATTTACGCTCACATGAGAAGGATATTATTTTTTGACTGCATACGATACAACAGGGAACAACGCATCAATAGGATTCACTGTAGACAAAACAGCACCGACATTCACAGGAGCAACAAGTGGAACAATATATTACACAGGAATTAGCATATTCTTTTCTGACAATACTACATGAGTAATAGCTACGCTCAACGGATCAGCATATACAGGAGGTGATAGCATCACAGCAACAGGAATATATATTCTCATAGTGACAGATCTTGCCGGCAATAGCACAGGAGCGACCTTCATCATAAGCGATCCTGATACCATTGCACCGACAGCTATTATAGAATATTCCCCAGCTTCAGGTGCATGGACAAATACTGATGTATTGGCTATTATAACAGGCTTCAATGAACAAATAACAGGACTAAATACGACATGATATATCTTCACAGGAAATAACACATTCCTTTTCACCTTCCAAGATCTCGCAGGGAATACCTGAAGCGTTTTAGCAACGGTAGATCGGATAGACAAAGAAGATCCAATAGTTACTATCAAAGGCAGCTGAACGATATATATAGAATATGGAGATGGTTATACAGAACTCGGAGCGACACGAAGCGATAATACAGATGGCACTGGAGACGTGAGTACCATAAGCGGAACCGTTGACACAGGAACAATAGGATCATATAGTATACGATATATATACATAGATCAAGCTGGAAACACCTGAGCAGATATAAGAAATATCATCGTGCAAGATACTACGAAACCAACGGTTTCAATACTCTATACGCCATGATCAGGAACCAAAACAAACACAAATGTATGGACAATTCTGACGTGATTCAGCGAAGACATAACAGGAATGAATGCTACATGACATATTTTCACCACTAATGGCACATTCACTTTCACCTTTGAAGATTTCGCAGGGAATACCTGAGAAGCTATAGCAACCGTTAACCGGATAGACAAGACAAATCCAGTAGTCACCATTAACGGTAGTTGAACGATATATATCGAATATGGAAATGGTTATACAGAGCTAGGAGCGACACGAAGCGATAATGCAGATGGTACTGGAGACGTGAGTATCATAAGCGGAACTATTGATACAGGAACAATAGGATCATACAGCATAGAATATATATACATAGACCAAGCCGGAAACACAGGAAACGAATCTAGAACGGTAATTGTACAAGACACTATCAAACCCACCGCAAGTATAGAATATACACCTATATCATGAAGTCGAACAAGTGGGACTGTCGTAGCGATACTTACGTGATTCAGCGAAAGCATAACAGGGCTTAATGTTACATGACACCTTTTCACCGCTAATAGCACATTCACCTTCACTTTTGAAGATCTGGCAGGAAATACTTGAGCGATAGATGCAGTTGTGACACGAATAGATAAAACGTTGCCAGTCGTAAATACAGGAGATATACGGGCATGAAACACAGGAAACAATTGAATGACGTTTTACTACAAATGATCAATTAGCATCAAAAGCGATGTAAGCGATAGTTGATGATCAGCTTTGGATACAGCATCATGCGAATATACGATAGATTGAGCAACATGGAACGCAGCGAATTATGATACCGGCTACTGTTATGCAACATGAATTACTCCAGCGACAGACATCCAAATACAATTCAGGATAAAAGATATCGCAGGCAATCTAAACACATGAGCTGCAAACGCATATTTCTATGATGACACCGTTCCTGTTACGACGGATAATGCGACAAGCGTTACAGGGAATACCGATATCACAATAATGCTTACCGCCATAGACACATGAGCATGAATATCATGAACGCGATACTGTGTTGATATGAACGGAACATGCACTCCGAACAATTTCTGAACATCCGTATCAATAACAGGCATAGCAGGAAGTATAACGCACAAATATGTCAGATATTATTCTATAGATAGGCTAAACAATATAGAGACAATCAAAACATCTACACAAATCAATATCGACAAAGAACTGCCCTATCTAAGCGGAGCTACAACATTCAGCTCAAATAATGCGATAAACTCCTGATACGCTAAACAAGCCGACACGATAACCATAACTTTCACATCGCATGAAGCGTTATGATTACTTCCAACGATTACCTATTCATGAGGAAGTTCAAGCACGGGTATAGTAACAAATATAGGGGGGAATAACTATTCAGCTACCTATATAATGAAATCATCAGATACCCAGTGATATATAAGATTCAATATCACTATGATTGATAGCGTAGGGAATACCTGAGTAGTGAACATAACAGGAGCTATAACCTATGACAACATAGCACCTACAGGAATTAATATAACCAATCCTACCACATCAAGCTATTTCCAAGGTGGCACAACAAAAACCATTACCTGGGCAACAGGATCGGAAATTAATTTTTGATCGAATGCATTGGTGTTGCAATATTCCAATGATTGATGGACTACCTTACATTCAGTCATCAATACAGGAACGAACAATGATGGATCGTACGATCGGACATTCCCTACAGTAGATAGTACATTAGCAAGCGTAAGAATTATCGCAACTGATCTTGCCGGAAACATATCATATTTTACGGGAAACCTCTTTACGCTTGATAGCACGGCACCTACCGATGTATCGTTTACCTATCCGATAGGCGTAGTGTATTTCAAATGATGATCTGGATATAATATCGTGCGATCAGGAGGAACAGACAATTTCCTTTCAGGAAAAATCTTGCAATATCTTTCAGGAAGTACATGGACGACTATTGCGACATATACGACCGATACCTATTCACATCTTTGGATAGCGCCTTCAGCAGGTGTCAGTGCAAATACGAGCTGAGTAAGATTAAGAATAACCATCTACGACAGAGCAGGATTGAACAAAACAGCGGAAACAGCGAATTTTATCATCGATAGCACTAGGCCAACACTCACTTTCACTGATACAAATGCGAATCGAAGGAACACCAACGCTACAGGAAACGCTACCGCATCAGATACATTAGCAGGAGTACGAAGTACTGGCATCGTCTATAGGACAGACACACAATTCAATGGATCATGTAGTGGAGGCACGACGACAGCACCGACGTTTACCACGGAAGGGATATTCACAGGATACGCATGCGTCATGGATAATGCAGGGAATATGACCACAGGGCAACAAGTTTACAAAATCGATAAAACAGCTCCTCTACTCAGTATGGGAGCAGACATCATAACCAACACGGGGATAGCGATGCATATCATCGTTACTGGCGACATCGCATGAATTTCATGATATATACGATCCAAAATTTCAGGGCCAACATGAGGAACCATCGCATTCAGTTCAACAACAGGCCAGAATCCTACAGTAACCGGAAGTGGAGATGGGATATATATATTGCAAGTGGTCGTAAGAGATAACGCGAACAATATAACCACAGGAACAATGAACTTCACGCGAAGCACGACAGCACCGTTCATCACCACAGGAGCAGTATCAAACACTACAAGCCAGACACCAATTTTCACATTCACTGCAACAAATAGCTGAACATTATCATGGAGTTGATCATGCACGAGCGCGACGACGACAGCTGCATCATGATCAAATAGCATCACATTAAACGCACTTAGCAATGCAACCTATAGCAGTTGTTACGTAAGGATAACTGATATAATAGGCAATACAGGAATACGGTACAATCTTCCCGCGTTCACGATGAATTATACAGCGCCATCATGATGATGAGGAGGGGGTTGATGATGATGAGGAGGAGTCGCAATATGTACCGACACACAACTGATATGTACGAATGGCATATACGTAAAAAAGTCATGAGTATCATGCCAATTAGGCAATTTGGGAAAATCTTGTGGCATAGACGTCTGTGTAGATGGAGATTATTCAGGGAATCCAAACGACGGACTCTGTAAGGATCCTACAAAGACAGAAGCAGGCACAGGAATCACTAGCACAGGAATATGGACAATCTATACATCACCATTTAATAAAGAACTGACGGATGCGTATTTCTATGCATTGAACGCAAAGATTACGACTATCAACGATATTAAGCGAGCAAATATGACCGGAATATTGATAAGGTCACATCTTGCAAAAATGATGTCCGAATACGCCGTCAAGATATTAGGTAAGACACCAGACACGACAAGAAAATGCGTATTCAGTGATATGAAAAATCAAACACAAGAATTCCAGAGATATGCTATAATGGCATGTCAGCTATGACTCATGGGACTAAAAACAGACGGAACTCCAGCGACTATATTCAATCCAGAAGGACAAGTAACCAGAGCTATATTCGGTACAACATTATCCAGAGCTATGCGATGAGAAACATATAATGGATGAAACATACGATACGATAAGCATCTCAAAGCGCTCAAAGGAGTATCGATAATAAGCCAGATAGATAAACCTTTCAATTGGGAATTGAGATGATATGTTATGTTGATGATGATGAGAGCTGATAAGAATATAACAAAGAGCATCTACATCAATTTCAATTCTCTGCGAGGACAAAGAATATTCGTACCTACTGCAACCGCGTCAGCGACAGCTATAAACTCACAATTCTCAGCTGAAGAATTGAATTTCGTCAAAAATATGAATAAGAATTATCAATTCTCTGCAGGATATACAGCAGGAGAAAGTGATATATGAATAAAATATCTGCAATATTTTCTCAAAGCGAAGAAATATTACACAGGAAGCATAAACGGAATCAATACCGCAACGACAGTGTCAGCGCTCTACCAATTCCAGTTCGATAACGATATCGTAGATAATGCCGAAGCTCAATGAGCAGGATATCTAGGACCTACTACAAGGGAAATTATAAATCCCCTATTAAAGAGTTTACTCAATCCATAATATGTACAAAAAGATATATCAGTTCCTAAGAAGAATCCCCAAAGGGAAAGTTATTTCGTACAAGACATTGGCAGATTTTTTTTGCACATCGCCACGCGCTATCGGCAAAATAATGAATTGAAACAACGACCCAGATAGATTTCCATGTTACAAAGTTGTGAAGAAGAATGGAGAGATAGGATGATACCATGGAAACGAAACAGAGACAATCAAAGAGAAGGTAAAAAAATTAACCGCAGATGGCATTCAAATAATCAAAGGCAAAATACCCGAAAAATATTTTTGGCATCCAACCCAGTTGAAAACAAAAACTAAATGACTATAAAAAAACCTTAATTCTTAATTCTTAATTCTTAATTCTTAATTCTTAATTCTTAATTCTTAATCATGCTCCTCACAATAGGATTAGAGATACACATAAAGCTCAAAAGCGTAAACAAGATGTTCTGCCAATGCAAAAACGAGCAGAATTTTGATAATTTACTACCGAACACGAACATCTGTCCTGTCTGTACCTGACAACCAGGAGCATTACCTACATTGAGCAAAGAAGTATTAGAAAAGGCGCTATTATTAGGTAAAGCATTACAATGCACGATAAACGAGATGTCGACATTCGACAGAAAATCATACTTCTACCCTGATTTACCTATGGGATATCAGATTACCCAACTCTATCATCCGACAAACACCGAAGGCAAGGTAGCTTTTTTCTTGGACAATTATGAAACAGAAAAAATCATACATATCCAAGATGCGCATATGGAATGTGATACAGGAAAAATGATCCATAATGGGTGACAAGCATTATTGGACTTCAATCGTGCAGGCACTCCGCTCGTAGAGATAGTCACCAAACCCGACTTCAGCAGCAGCGAAGAAGTGATAGAATTCTTAAAAGAACTGCAAAGGATAGTAAGATTCAATGATATCGCTGATGCCGATTTGGAAAAATGACAGATGAGGGTAGATGTGAATATTTCTGTTAGGGATTCAGAAAAAGACACTTTCGGAACAAGAGTCGAAGTGAAAAATATGAATTCGTTCTCAGCGATCAAAAGAGCTATAGAACATGAATATGAGAGACAAGTAAAAATGTATGAAATATGAGAAGCATTTTGACAGCAAACCAGAGGACGAGATGATGCCAAAGGAGAATCCTATCTGATGAGATCGAAAGAAGATGCTCTCGACTATAGATATTTTCCAGAACCCGATCTGCCTACATTACACGTAAACGATGAAATGATGAAACGAATACGCGAACAAGAAACAATCATCCCGCATCATTTCATCAAAATAATGAAAGAAGAATACGGATTTAATAAAGAATACATAAACGCACTTATAGGAGACCAAGAAATATTCAATTATTTTTCATCATTAAAAGGTTTTGATCCAAAACTAGCAGCAAAACGAATTGCATGACCGATAGCAGCGTGGATGAAAGAGCATTTCAAGACCATCAACGAACTTCCCTTCGAAAAGACAACATTGACGCAATTTTTGACCAATGCACAAGAGGGAAAACTCTTAGAAAATCAACTAAAAATAATTATGCAGGAAATGCTTGCCACAGGAAAAAATCCGACCGACATCATCAAAGAAAAATGATTCGATGTACCAGCTATGGATGAAAACGAAATAGAGAAGATAGTGCAAGAAGTTATCCAAGAGAATCCAGCTATCGTAGAGCAATATAAGGGAGGGAAAACGACGACGTTATGATTTTTCGTTGGACAAGTCCTGAAAAAAATATGAGGAAAAGCAAATCCAAAAACCATACAAGTACTCATAGAAAAAGCTTTAGCATAGGAGCTAACAAACAAAGATTGACTTTTGTGTTTTTTTTCATATTATTTTTTAAAACAAAAATAACTTAACCAAAATAAATATATATGAGCAAAAAGAGAATCGTTATCACAGGTATGGGTACGATTAACCCATGTGGCAACACCCTCCAAGATTTTTGGGATAACCTCATTCATGGAAATTCCGGAATCAGTAATGTAAGCAGATTTGACACTACCGACTGGAAATGCACCATCGGCGGAGAAGTCAAAAATTTCGTACCAACGAATTATGATCTGAGCCCCAGAGCAGCAAAAAAAATGGATCCTGCAGTACAATATGCTATTGCGGCGGCATATATAGCGATACAGGATTCGGGCATCATCCTATCCAAAGAATACAACCCTCACGTAGGGAGCATTATTGGTGTAGGAATAGGAGGATTCGGATCGTTGGAAATCGCAAGCATGGATATGTTCAAAAATGGGACAAGGACCATCAGTCCTTACACCATCCCAACCATTATGCCGAATGCTACAGCAGCAGAAGTAAGCATAAAGTACAAATTACATGGTCCAAGCTATACCGTAAATTCAGCTTGTGCAAGTTCCCTTCACGCAATCATCAATGCCATGGTCATGATCCAATCAGATCTCGCAAAAGTGATAATCACAGGAGGGACAGACGCACTGATCACCAAACTATCGTATGCCGCATTTTCCAATATGAATGCATTGGTGACCAACGGTAATGATGCACCAACCAAAGCTTCACGACCTTTCGATGCTACACGCAGCGGATTTGTCATGGGAGAAGGATCAGGGATTTTAGTTCTGGAAGATCTTGAGCACGCACTGCAAAGAAATGCAAAAATCTATGCAGAAATCATAGGTTTTGGCATGACATCGGATGCTGAAAGCATCGTACAGCCAGGCAAAGAGATGACCACGGCGATCAAGAACGCCTTGGAATATGCCGGAATACAGCCTGAAGAAGTGGATTACATCAATGCACATGGAACATCGACACCGTTGAATGATAAACTGGAGACACAAGCAATCAAGAACGTATTGGGTAACCATGCATATGCTACCCACATCAGTTCGACCAAATCAATGACCGGTCACTTGCTTGGTGCAGCAGGAGCGATAGAGACTATTGCTTCTGTACTAACGATGGAAAACGGAGTCATCCATCCCACTATCAATTACGACACACCGGACCCGGAATGCGACCTCAATTACGTCCCCAACAAAGCAATAGAAAAGCATGTTGATATCGTAATAAAGAACAATCTTGGTTTCGGCGGGCATAACGCCTGCATCGTATTGAAAAGATACAAACAGTGATACAACATAAAAAAGCCCCGTTTTCGGGGCCTTTTTTATAAAAAAATTATAATGTATTTTCTATTCTAATAACTTTTCCATATACCAAAGCATTAGTCACCTTTTCATGTCACGATAGCACCAATCTATTAAATGTAGCTGAAGAAATTTTCATGGTATCTGCTCATTGCTGCATAGTCAATTTTTCTATATCAGAAAGTCTCAACGCTTCATATTCATCAAGCCCAAGTATTATCTCTTCCAAATGAGTCCTTTGAATACCTGCAGGCTTAAAAATCAGCACATCAGGTTTTCCATGAATACGTCTCTGACATCTTCTTCCCATAAATAATCATAAACAAATAAAACAACAGAAAGGACTATTCCCCTCCTGTTGTAACATTTTCATGAGATTCTGCAACAGAATTCCATCTATTTCCCATTCATTTTCTCATTCCTTTTCCGCATCTTTTTCCTTGTCCGCGTCCAAAAAAAACATTTTTTCCTCCTCCGTATGCAGGATCTGAACATGATCCCATCTTAGCTCCCGTCATAGGACCTCTTCCTTGAGGTCAAGTTCCGTCTCTGTTTGGCATAATATATTTGGTAAGTAAATAAAACTTATATGACATATATTTCATATATAAAGAAATATAATACAAAAACAAGAGAAAATATAAAAAAAAACTCAGTAGACTTAACCACTGAGTTATGATAGTAATTTTATAGAGTAAATTTTATCATGTTATAATGAAGCTTATATCATAGTATTTATATAGTAACCAACACATAGATACCAAGTCCAAGCATAAGCAATCCAACAATCAAGTGAATAATCTTAGTGTTTTCATGTTTGATTTTAGCAAGTTTATCTACTGATGCTCGACCAAACGATACCAATACAACAATAATCAGCATAGGCAAGATAAAGAGCAGATTATAGACAAGAAGGTATATATATCATCGTGTATGAAGTTCTTTGCTTTGAGAGCTAAGATATCATAAGATAGTAAAATACGGTCCAGAAGAACATGGCAATAAAAATAAGCTTACCAGCAATCAAACAAAAAATGCTCATCGCGGAGAAGAAACCTTATGGATGATTTCTTGCATCTTAGGTCTTCGAGAGAATGGGACTTCCATAACGAATCATCTTCCATACCAAAAGACATCCTTGAGATTAGCAAGTCAGACAAGGACTCACAATATTCCGACTACAAGCTTCAATATGAAAGTATTTGAAGCAGTAGCTAAAGCAGAAAACAAACCTAATCCCATAGCAAAATAACTTATGAATACGGCAAGTGCAAACATACCTCATGATAGCAACGTTTTTCTTCTGCTTTGATGTCTACTGAGTATAGTTGACAATAGCAATAACATTACCGCAAAGGCACAAGGATTAATACTATCAGACAAAGCTGCAGGCATCATGATTGCAAAAAATTTCCATCTCTCAGCTGATATTCTCTTAAGTTGAGGAGTTTCTATGGATCACGTAAGAGAAAATTCTTGAGTAACTAAAGCACTAGGTTCCAATGTCTGAGATTCACATGCTAATCATGCACAAGTTTCTGTATTACATTCAATATTTTCTTTTTCCATCGCTATCATCATATCCATCTTTTTCTGAAAAAAATCTATGATGGGAGCGGACCCATTGATATAACTACATTCATTTTTATTGTTGACAACAAGAAAAGGGACTCATATTTGAGTTGTATCTAATTCAAGCTTAGCAAGATACTCCTGAAGTTCAGTCAGATTTGTTCTATTGAAATATACTTCTTTTAGTTTTAGATCAAATTTTTCCTGAATATTGTTATCTTTAAAATATTGCTCTACTTTGGCACAATGCGGACATCAATTTCCATAGAAAAGAATATATTCCTGAGCGAAATTCACGCCTATCATCCCTATTACGAAGACAAGGATTCACAACACATACTTCATCACAACATATAATTAATAGGTAAAAGTTAATAATTAATAGTGTACGAATATCTTCATATGAACTATAGTGAATTATACGATAATCTATCACAGCGAATCCATCACTATAAACTATTCACTGATTTATTTATATTTCGTCGCCTCAATAATCAAGGTACCTTCTTGATCGACACTCACAGAGAGAAGATTTTCGACATCTCTATCAAGGAGATCATGATTGACATACACAACACCTTTTTGAAGAGATGAGATATCCAAACCTGATATATATCTGGTATTTTCTTCCTGAGCGATAGCTTGTCCCTCTTCAAATGTCTTGCTAACAAACAATCAGGCTCTTTTTGCTATAGCTTCAGCTTGTTGAATAGCTACATCATAAGTACCATCATAGACAAGTGTCGTAGAGCTGTATCATCCAGTATTCGCATATTGTTTTGAAAGGATAGTATTGAATTCCATACCTTGAGGCTCACTCATGCCCATCTTCTTTGCTCGCAAAGGAGGCGAACGAGGAACAGACAATTCTTTATTGAGTTGTGTCTGAATAACGCCAAATTGGGCTTCTATATCTTGCTGAGCGATATCCGTAAGTTCAAGATATCTATCCTGAAGCTCGTCGATACATATCTGAGCGTCTTCCGGTGAAAGAGATCCATTGTTCATGTCTATAGAAACCTTGGTGATCATGTTTTGCAAAGCGGCCAAATCCATGACAGCGTTCACATCGAAATCATCAGATGGCTTCTGTCCGCATCAACCCAATACCAATGTAACAAAAATCAGAAACAAGAGATATTTTCTCATCAAAAACGGTAATGAGATAAAATAGTCATGTGGTTTAGTTTTTGAATAACGATTCGTTCTTGAGTACCAAAACAAGCATCACAAATGTTATGATAAGATTGAACAATCCACCTCCGAAACTTCCATACGACCTATAAGAATACAATCCTACAGGTATTAGACTGATGACAAAGAGCAATGCAGACACGAGGAATCCCAAAACAATCAGGGAAACGACCCGTTTCTTTGATCTGATCAATCCGATTCATATAAACAAAGAAAGCAAAGAGAATGCAAAAGCCAAAAGCACATAGACCATGACACGGATACCGATACCAAATCAAAGGCTGAACATAAACCCAAGTCCGCTGAGCGAAATTAAGAAAGAGAATATTCAGATGATTCACGTAATCAACGATATCCATCCTACAATAGTGAAAATGAGTTTGAGATATGGAGAGATATTACGATTGATATCAGAGACAAAATGAGATCATAAGATGTCTTTCATAATCTTAAGGTTAAGAAATTTATGGATAAACCCTTTGTTCATGATTTTTTCCATTTTTTGATCGAGCTTCTGCTCTACCTTTTCCAACGCTTCTTCTTCGCTGAAATGTTTTTTTTGATGAGTGTGTTCCATGGATAAAATTATGGTAAAATAGATAAAATAGATTGATGAAACGATAAGCTTATAGCGAATATATATATCATTTCAAGCTAAGGAATAGCTATATAAGCTTAAGCGTTTCCTTTGCTATCATATATTCTTCATTAGTCGGGATCACTTCAACTACCGCAGTAGAGCCAGGACCAGAAATAATACAAGCTCATTTTACTCCAGCATTTGCTTTTGCATCAAAAGTAATGCCAATTCATGCAAGTTTCCACATCAATTGTTCTCTGATATAATCTGACCTTTCCCCTACTCATGCTGTCAGAACGATATAATCAACCCCTCACATAAGCGCAGTATAAGCGCCAATATATTTGACTATAGCATTGACGTACATATTGATAGCAACAATACAATCCACATGTCCTTGAGCGACACCGTCCTCCACATCCCTCAAATCAGAAGATACGCCAGACACACCGAGTAAACCGCTCTGTTTATTGAGAATCGTATCTATTTCTGAATAGCTAAGATTTTCATGTTTCATAAGATAAGGAACGATAGCAGGATCTATATCTCCGCATCTAGTGCCCATGACCAATCATTGAAGTGGAGTCATACCCATAGATGTCTCGATAACTTTGCCATCTACAATTGCAGTGATACTAGCACCGTTTCCGATATGACAAGTGATGACTTTTGCTCCTGTACCTGCTAAATTATACTTCTTGACCAATGTCTCATAGACATATTGATGAGAGATACCATGAAAACCATATCTTCTTACCTTGTACGTATCATAATATTTTCTTGGTAAAGCATAGAGATAATGCTCTTCTTCCATAGTTTGATGAAAAGCGGTATCAAAAACCGCAACCTGAGAAATAGTAGGCAAGAGAGTCTTACATGCCAATATCGCCTGTAAATTAGCTGGATTGTGTAAAGGAGCTAGATCGCTGCACTCCTCTATCCTCTTGATCACTTCATCATCTATGATAACAGGTTGTTGAAAATATTCTCCTCCATGGACAACTCTATGTCCGATGGCATCCAATTCATCCAAAGACGAGAGTGCTCAGGTAGCAGGAGCCACAAGGACATCCATCACCAATTGGAGAGCATCGGTATGTGTCGCTAATTCTTTAGCGATAGTCTCTGTGAGTTCATCACGAGAATGTTTCAAAAAAGAATCATGCAATCAGATTTTCTCGACGTTTCCCTTCGCTAAAACAGTATTCTTTTCCATATCAAAGAGCTGATACTTCAAGGACGAACTTCACGCATTAAGGACCAATATTTTCATAAATATACAAAAAATAAGTAAATACAGTAGATGTAGCGTTTTAGCGAAAAAAAGCAAACATAAAAAAATCCCCGGGGAACACCCAGGGGATCATTATTACACAGCAACCTCACCCTTCAAAGTAGGATGGGGATCGTACCCAGTCAAAGTAAAATCCTGATAGGTGAAGTCAAAGATATTTTTCACTTCAGGATTCAAAGTAACTTTGGGCAATGGTCGTGGTTCACGAGTGATTTGTTCTTTCACCTGTTCCATATGATTCATATAGATATGGACATCACCGAACGTATGAATGAAGTCACCGGCAGGCAAACCGCACGCATGTGCAACCATAAGCAGAAGCAACGAATCCTGAGCGGTATTGAACGGAACGCCCAGAAATGTATCACAGCTTCGTTGATACATCTGCAGATGAAGTTTACCTCCAAGTTTCCGAAATTGATAGAAACACGGACAAGGAGGCAATAAGGTTTTCGGATTGTCATGAGGATTCCACAGAGTCATGATCATGCGCCGATCGTCAGGATTGGTTTTGATAGTTTCAATGATTTTTGAAATCTGATCAATACCGACAATATAAGACCCTTCTGTATCGACAAGATTCCAAGTCATAATCAAATCTCTCCTAAGTATTTCCGGTAAATCCTTGAATGTCACCTGACCGAAATGACGCATATGATAACCATACGTAGGACCGAGATCACCCCACTTTTTAGCGAAAGTCGTATTCTCTTTCCCTTCTTCTATTATCACAGCATCTTCCTTGATCAGAGAAACGAATTCCTTCATTTTCTCTTTCCATTGAGGACTATACTTGGGACAATCTGCAGATTGACCAGTCTTTTCCAACCAATTTTGGAAAGGCCATTCATTCCAGATACGGACACCCTGCTCCACCAACGGTTTGATATTGGTAGATCCGCTTATTTTCCAAAGCAATTCAATAGCTAAAGCCCTGAAATTAACTTCTTTGGTAGTAAGCAAAGGGAATTGTTCAGCGATATTACGGCAACGATATTGATAGCCGAATATAGCTTGGGCGTTTACGCCAGTACGATTTGGTTCGACAACACCAAATTCAAGAATCTCATTCAAGAGACCTAAATACTGTTTCATAGCTTTTTATTTTAGTTTGACATTATTTTTTTAGTTTGAGAAAAAATACTATATCAAAAAAACACAATAAATCAAGGATAGAAAATTAGACGGCAATGGCAAATTCAATCTTCGGATGAGATTCGTATCATTGAAGTTCAAAGTCAGTATATTTCCAATCCCAGATGGAAGTGAAATTTGGTAATTCCAGAGTCGGAAGTTTCTTTGGTTCACGAGAAATTTGTTCGTTTGCTCCATCGATATGATTTTCATAGACATGAACATCGCCGAGCGATCACATCAAGATACCAGGGATCATATTTGCTTCCTTAGCAAGGAGCAACAGCAATAAAGCATAGCTTGCGATATTATAGGGAAGTCCGAGCATGGTATCTACGGACCTTTGGTTCCGAGTAAGATTCAAGACCTTTTCGCCTTGATGATTCAACGTTACGATGACTTGCCAAGAATAATGGCAAGGCGGCAATGCCATCTGATTGAGTTCAGAAGGATTCCAAGCATTGACGATCATACGTCTATCGAATGGATTAGTTTTTAATTTTTCGACAACTTCTTTTAGCTGATCAATACCTGCCCCGTCACTTGCTGCGGGGGTTCACATTCGGTCTCTCCATTGGACTCCATATATTCTTCCCAATTCATCTTCTTCCATCATTTTTTTCTTTGTCTCTTCATCATTACCATACGGAACTTTTCTCGGATCACATCGTTCATCCCGGATATGACAATTTCTCTCATGGAATTCATGTTTAGTATGAATACCTTTAATGAAACATTCCAATTCTGCTGCAATAGTCTTCATACCCATTTTCTTGGTCGTCAGCAATGGAAATCCATCAGCCATATCATGTCTGATAGATCGGCAAGCGATAGCATAGGTAGAGATACCTGTCCTATTTTCCTTCTTAGGAGCCTTAAGAATTTCTTTGACAAGATGCTGATACTGGATATCGATATGTTCCATGAGAAAAAGAAAAAAATAAATTCCGATACCAAGAAGCTATCAAAATACCAAGAAAATACAACAGCATTTCCAGAAAATCAATTCCTTCGACTTGAAAGCTCAAACTGATTTACTATAGTAACTATTCGACTACAAAGCATCAATTGAACACTTCAACATTTTAACAATTTAGCAATAGAGCAATGAACCAAAAAGAATTGAATCAAAGCATCAACGCGTATCGGAAACAGCACAAGATTTTCGAAAAATCCCTCGAACAAAGGTCAGAGAAATTTCAGTCGATCACCTATGACGGACCTCCATTCGCTTCAGGGACACCGCATTTCGGACACGGACTCGTAGGATCGATGAAAGACACTATTCTCAGATACAAGACCATGAAAGGATACAAGGTAAATAGAGATCGATGATGGGACTGTCACGGTTTGCCCGTAGAAAAATATGTGGAAAAATTGCTTGGTATCGATGGAAAAAAAGATATCGAAAACAAGATCGGTGTCGAAAATTTCGTCGAAGAGTGCAGAAAATCCGTCAGCAATACGAGCGATGAACGGAGAATATTCGGTGATCGAATCGGAAGACGAGCGGATATGGATCATGCGTATTATACGATGAATCTCGACTTTATGGAATCCGTCACCCGAGTATTCCAGAATATGTACAAGCAGAATTTAGTCTATAAAGGATTCAACGTCCAACGGATGTGTCCGAGCTGTGCAACTACCCTATCAAACGCAGAAGTGAATGAAGGATACAAGGACAAGCAGGATCCAGCGATCACCATCAAATTTCCATTACTTCGGGATAAAGTGAATAATCAACGAAACTTCAATTTCGATCAATATGAGATGACTCCGGACGGATATGTCCAAATCGTCGATTGCATCATCAAGCGCGATGGTAAGATTTTCATGAATTACAGTGTCAAAGCGCAGAAATATCTCTGCCCAGGAGGCAAAGTAGAAAAGGGCGACACTTTAGAATGAACAGTAAAAAAAGAGATAAGCGAAGAATTGGGGGTCGAAGTGAAATCCATGAAACCATTGGGAGCTATCAAGCAGATCCTCCGCGGATGATTATTCAATCTCAATATGTTCGAGATAGAGATTGAAGGAGAGCCTAAGCTTATGGAACCAGAGAAATTGCCGCAGATGGTACGAGCAGAGATTATTCCATCAGACAATGCATTAGGTTTCGCAGTAAAAATAGAGAACACGATCGTCGATGATGATATGGAGATCATGAGCCAATTCTACGACCTCTACCTCTATGAGAAAAAAATCTACGAACATACGGATCCAAACGCAAAACTCAGCGTACTCGCATGGACGACCACTCCATGGACCTTGCCAAGCAATATGTTCTTAGCAGTAGGAAATCACATCCGCTACTCCGTCGTCTACGACCCAGGAGTAAAGGAATATTTTGTCATAGCCGAAAATCTTTTGAAAAGTTATTACAGGAATCCGGAAGAATACATCCTCATCAAAACCATCCAAGGAGAAGGATTGGTAGGATTGAAATATGAACCATTATTCCAGCATATCAACAACAGTAAGATAGAAAAGAAATATAAGGACCAATTTTTCAAACTCATCCCAGGAGAGTTCGTCAGCACCGAGGACGGTACCGGTATCGTACATATCGCACCAGCATTCGGTGTAGAAGACTTCAACGCAGTAGCACAATTCATGCCGAGAGAATTCGCCAAAGATCGGCTCTTCTTGCCGGTGAACGAATACGGAGAATTTACAGACGAAGTGCCTGAATGGAAATGAATAAGAGTCTATGATGCGAACAAGGATGTCATCCAACATCTCAAAGAGCAAGAAAAATTGATCGGACAGAGATCATACGAGCACTCGTATCCGCACTGCCGAAGATGCGACACGCCATTGATCTCCAAAGCGTTGACAAGCCGATTCATCAAAGAGCCATCATTGACGGACATCACAGTACCCAACGCAGAAAAGATTGGATTTGTCCCTGAAGGAGTGAAAAAGAGATTCATTGACGTCTTGAAGACCGCACCAGATCGGAATCTCGCAAGGAATAGATATCGATGAGCGCCTATCCCCGTACGAGAAAACGTAAAAAAACCGGAAGAAATCATCGTCTGCGGAACGCTCGAAGAAATCTATCAAGGTACAAGAGAAGGCTCCAAGAATATCACCAAGAACATCATCCTAAGACATGGGAAAACCGTCTACAACGAAACACGGACACATGATAGCTATAGCAGGACAGATCTCAATAAAGAAGGACAGAAACAAGCGAAAAAAGTAAGCAAATATCTCAGCACGCTCAAGAAAGACGATCGGGTCGTTATCGTAACTCCGCTCGCAAGGACCTTGCAGACGGTACTACCGTTTTTAGAAAAAAAATTCCCTGATACTCTAGCAGATATCCAGAAAAAATATCAGGATATCCAAAAAATATATCAGGATCTTCGAGACCAGAAAAAAATCCAATGATATCTCCAAGACGCTTCGACTCAGAAATTATTTGAGATTAATGAAAGACTCTATGTAGACTTCAGGACTGTGGATCTCATTATCCCAGAATTGCAAGATAAACCGTTTATCGCAGGGTTGACGACAAGTAAGCCAACAAACGAAAAACTCATGCCGGAAAGCGAATCCATGGACGATGTCATGGCAAGATGCAAAGCATACACCATAGACGTAAACGAAAGATTCAAGACCAAAACGATCATCACCGTAACCCACAAAGATTCCGTAATCCTAATCCAGAAAACATTCAAGGATTTTGACTATCTGACTAAGAAACACGACTATACTCCACTCAATGGAAATATTGTCGTTCGCTATCGAGACAACGATAGAAAAGCGGAAATGGATCTTCACAAACCATACATCGACAGCTACCGATTCAAAAAAGGCAATAAAGAATACCGCAGAGTTCCTGAAGTTATGGACTGCCGATTTGAATCGGGTTCCATGCCGTTCGGACAAGCAGGATATACAGGAGATAAAAGTTCAAAGCCACTCATCTACCCTGCAGATTTTATCATGGAAGGATTGGATCAGACAAGAGGACGGTTTAGGGGTATGCATGTATGTGGTAATGCCGTAATGAAACAGAATTCATTCAATCATGTCGTCATCAACGGACTCGTCCTTGCAGAAGATGGCAAAAAAATGGCGAAGAAATTGAAAAACTATCCGGATCCTGAATATCTTTTCTGAAGATACGGAACAGATGCATACAGATTATATCTACTAGGTTCTCCTGCGGTAAGAGCGGAATCCGTAAAGTTCTCGGAAAAAGGCGTTGATCAAATCTACAAAGATTTCACCGCTTCGATATTGAACGCATATAAATTCTTTGAAACCTACGCAAATGTCGACAAACGAACAACAGAGAACACGATACTCTACTTCATGAGACATGCAAAAGCGGAAGGATTGGACAAAGAAAGTCCGCTCGCCCAAGAAGGCAGAGAAGCGATGCATGACAAGAAGTTTATAGAACAAGTACTCAGAATGAATCCTGATATCATCTATACGAGTCCAGCGACAAGAGCGATACAGACCGCTGAAGAAGTAGCCAGCATCATGAAAGCGTACAGAAACAAGAAGGTGAAGATCAAACAAGAGGAAAAATTAGGATCAGGAGAGACGATGGACACGATAGGGATTCACAAAAAACTCGCAAAAAAAGGGCAAACCATTCTGATGATCTCTCATGATGTAAATTTCGATGAGCTCCGAAAACATCTCTACGGAACAACAGCGTCATTGAAGAAACTCGAAGCAATCAAGCTTCCGAACGCGCAAGTGAACAATGAGCTAGACAAATGGATACTCGCCGAATTACATAGTCTTTGATTGCAAATTGAGCAAGAAATGGATCAATACTCCCTCGACACAGGAGCAAAACTCGTGTTATGATTTATAGAAAAGCTCAACAATCGATTTATCAGAAGATCCAGAAGAAGATTCCGAGCATCAGGTATGGACAAAGATAAACGTTCCGCATATGCTACGCTCTTTGAAGTATTGCAGAGTTATCTAAAAATATGTGCATCATTTGCACCGTTTATCAGTGAATATATCTATCTCGAACTTCAAAAATTCACCACGAAAGGGAAAACAGAATGAGATTCCATTCATTTGCAGCACTTGCCGCTCTATGCGGAACAATATATCGACAAACAATTGCTTGAAGAGATAAGCATGGTTAGAAAGATTATTTCACTAGGACTCTTCATAAGATCAAAAAACAGGATGGCAGTAAAGCAACCACTCTCCAAAATGCAGATAAGACTATAAACTTCGTGTAATGTATCTTCGATGTAATATGCTTCGCGTATTTACTACGCGTAATTGATAATCAATTACGATTAATTACGCCATAGGCAATTTACATCCGTCAGGATACATTACCAATTACAAATAAAGTCATTATGTTTTCTCTTGCAAACTCCATATCATTATCTATATTCAAGTCAACCTTTTATACCTTTACATATTTGTGTAATGCCAACAAAAAAACCTGTCAAAAAAGCTCCAGTCAAAAAAAGCTCAGGAGTAGAAGCGCAAGCGAAGAACTTTGCGAAAAATTTCGAAAAAGAAGCTAAAGTGTTCAAAGACGAAAGCAAAGTCATCGGAAGTAAGATCGGAACACGACGAGAAAGATCAAACACCGAAGAAAAGATTTTCATGGTCTTGGGTGTCATAGCGATCATCCGAGGGCTTTCCATCCTTTTCAAGAACGGACGGCGATTATTCATCAGCATGTTATTGATAATCATTGGAATTCTCTTAGTTACAGGATTCTTCAGTAAGAAAAAGAAATAAGAATTCCGACATCACATATAAAGACTCTTCGCGATAGCGGAGAGTTTTTTATTTATCTTGATAATCCAGCTCTTTTCTATACAAAAAAACATACGGAAACTTTATCATATTAGGATATATTATGGCGAAAATCACACCAAGATCACAGGATTACAGCGAATGGTACAATCAGCTTGCAGGAGAACTCGCGGAAAATTCCGCAGTCAGATGATGTATGGTCATCAAGCCGTATGGCTACGCCCTCCGAGAAAATATCAGGGATGTATTGGACAAAATGTTCAAAAACACCGGACACACGAATGCTTATTTTCCGTTATTCATCCCAAAATCTTTTTTGAACAAGGAAGCTTCACATGTAGAGCATTTCGCAAAAGAAGCTGCTATAGTGACACATTATAGACTTATGAACGATCCGAATGGAAAAGGGATTGTCGTAGATCCGGAAGCGAAACTCGAAGAGGAATTAATTGTCAGACCGACATCAGAGACTATTATCCGAAATAGCTACAAAGATTGGATTCACTCATATCGCGATCTACCGCTATTGATCAATCAACGAGCCAATGTAGTCAGACGGGAAATGAGAACGAGACTATTCCTCAGAAGCGCAGAATTTCTTTGGCAAGAAGGACATACCGCTCACGCAAGCGCAGAAGAAGCAGACGAAGAAGCAAGGAAAATGCTGGATGTCTACAACGATTTCGCAACGAATTTCATGGCTATTTCTCCTATTGTATGACCTAAGCCAGAACACGATAAATTTGCAGGAGCAGTGACTACGTATGCCGTAGAGCCAATGATGCAGGATGGAAAAGCATTGCAAGCAGGGACAAGTCACAATCTCGGACAAAACTTTGCCAAAGCGTTCGATGTAAAATTTACCAACGAAAAGAACGAACTCGAATATGTATACGCAACCTCTCGAGGAGTTTCTACAAGACTCATCTGAGGGCTCATCATGGCGCATTCCGATGACAATGGATTGATTTTACCACCTGCACTCGCACCGCTTCATGTCGTTATTGTCCCTATTTTCAAAACAGCAGAAGAACTCAAACAGATCAAAGAATACATCCAACCGCTTATCGATAGAATGGAGACTACCAGACTCGACTTCAAATCAAGATATTTCAAAGATACCATTCCATTGAAATGGAAAATCGACGAAGACAGCAACAAATCCCCAGGATGGAAATTCAACGAATACGAGCTAAAGGGCGTACCTATCAGAATCACGGTCGGAGCCAGAGATATCGCAAACGGAGTCGTAGAAGTCTTCAAGAGAGAATCCGGCGAAAAGGCATCAGTGAATATTTGAGATGTTGAAGTACATATCGATCAGTATCTCTACAAAGCACAAAACAACTTACTCAGAAAAAATCAAGCATTCAGGGAAGAGCATACCTACACCGTAGATAGCTACGAAGAATTCAAGGAAAAAATCCAGCAAGGATTCGTCTTTGCACACCGAGACGGAACTGTGGAAACTGCAGACAAAATCAAGGAAGAAACTGCTGCGACGGTCAGATGCCTACCATTCGACCTCAAAGACGAAGAAGGCACATGTGTTTATTCAGGCAAACCAAGCAAAAGAAGAGTATTGTTCGCAAGAAGCTACTAATTTATTTTTTTTCAAGATATATTCATGGGTAAAGAAACATTGGATTTCAAGAAAGAAACAAAAAAAATAGAATATAAGTTCGATTTCTCAAATGAAGAAACAGCTAATCAATTACAAAAAACACTACAAGCTCAGAAAAAAATATGACAAAGAATAAAAGATAATCCAACACAAGAGAGCTTAAATACAATAGTCAACAGATAAAAAACCATGGTCTACAAAAAATTAGAACGTTTCATAGAAAAAAAACTTCATGACAAACAGCTTGTCTATTTTTCTCTATTTGCCATCATAGCGATACCGCTTTCCACATACATATTGGCGACAAACGCATCACCATTTCAGTACACACTAAGTATGATAGGGAATAAATTATGACATAGGATAGAATTCATCATATGGGGAATAATCATGGGAACTATGCTAAGTTTCTATATTTTGAGATTATATCTTCTCGGATCATTCAAAAACAAGAAAGCGCGCAGACTCCTCTATCGAGGAATTACATCACTGATTCTGACGGTAATCATACCAGCGACAAATAACTTTCCGATAGGGAAACAGCTTCATCTGATAACGGCTATCATATTCGGCATTTGTTTGATCACTTCATTGTATTTATTCACCACAACACTACAGGATCACAACAAAAAGGCATACAGACGATCGATAGTATTGCTCTACACCATCATATGATGATCGCTTATCATGCTATTCGTCTTTGGGAATACCGGAATGTTCGAACTATTCTTTTTCACTATGCTGACGATATTTCTTATCTTTGTGAAACAAAAAATATAACATACGTTTTATATCCGCATAAACTATGACGAACATCTATATCGTAAGACACGGCCAGGACGAAGACAATGCTAACGGGATCCTCAACGGACATCGCAATATGCCATTGACAGAAAAATGAATAGAACAAGCTGAACATCTAGCGGAAGAAATAAAGAATGCTCATATCTTTTTCGATAAAGCTTACAGCTCTCCTTTACAAAGAGCATATATTACGGGAAAAATAATCACGGAAGCATTAGCTCTAGATGCACCAGAAAAACTAGATATTTTGATTGAACGCGATTTTGGTAGCATGACAGGGAAACCGATCAAAGATATAGAGCTCCTCTGTGCGCCCAACATAATAAAATCCGGAATCATCACCTATTTTCTCGATCCGGAAGGAGCGGAGACATTTCCCCAAGTATTGGAAAGAGCGAAACAAGCATTAGCATATATCCAAGATAAACACAAAGAAGGAAATATTCTGATAGCGACACATGGAGATTTCGGCAAGATGCTCTATGCTGCATATTACGGACTGGATCGAAAAAATGTTTTGAAAAAATTTCATTTTGGTAATTCAGAACTCTTATTATTATCACCAAGCATCGATCACAATCAAGCGCATATGTTTCTTGCAGAGCAATATAATCATTAATTTTATCCATTATTCTGCCATAATGAAAAAAATAATAGGCATGAGTATAATATTGTTTATGATATTTGCAGGTTGTGCAAAACAGGAATCAAGCGACAAAGCGATAATAGCGAAAAATACATTGACGGATTTTTTCGACAATCTACATAAACAAAAATTTGCTAAAGCGCTAGAATACTTTACTACAGATGAAGGTATACGAGAAAGCTTAAATATCTACAATCCTGACGGAGAGACAGCAAAAGAAGACATCATAGAGAATTATTGCCAAGCCACGATGACTTGTCTCAAAGCCAAGATAACGGAAATACAGAAAGTGAATGACAGCGAATACGTATTCAAAGTCCAGTTTATAAAAAATGATGGAAGCATTTTCATTCTCTGACCGTGCTGCGGCGCTAACGAAGAAGAGATGCCACCGACAGATACCTTCAACTATACGGTAAAAAATATAGACAACACTTTCAAAGTAACAACGCCACCTCTCTATGTGCCATAAAAAAAAGCCCATACGGGCTTTTTCCTATCCTTTGACTCCATGTTTTTTTCTCTCTGAATCCGTCAGATAGATTTTTCTGAGTCTGATATTTTTTGGAGTAATCTCTACATATTCATCGGTAGCGATGTATGCCAACGAATCTTCTAGCGTCAACGGAATGATAGGTTCTAGTCTCATCGCTTCGTCATTTCCGCTTTCTCTGACATTGGTTTGCTGCTTGTTTTTCGTAAGATTGACCGTCATATCACCTGGCTTTGCGCTTTCTCCGACAATCATTCCTTCGTACATCGCTGCTTGAGGAAGAATAAATATTTTGCCTCTTTCCTGTAATTTTCGGATACTATATTTCATACATTTTCCATTCTCCTGACTAATCATAGAACCGGTAGTCCTTTTAGGAATATCGCCCTTGTACGGTCCATAATGAGAGAATGAACTATACATGATTCATTCTCCTTTCGTAACAAGAATAAATTGTGATCTGAATCCAAGCAATCCTCTGGTAGGCACCTCAAATTCCAAGGTAGTGATGCCGTTCACCGAACTCATATTGGTCATCTGTCATTTTTTCTTAGCGACCATATCGATAATAGTTCCGGATAATCCATCCTCGACATTGATGATAACCTGTTCAATAGGTTCTAATTTCTCTCCATGTTCTTCTTTGAAGATAACTTGCGGTGCGGAAACCTGGAGTTCAAATCATTCTCTCCTCATCGTTTCGATAAGTACGGAAAGATGGAGTTCTCCTCTACCGGAAACCGCGAATCTATTTCCTCATTTATCGAAATCGATTTCCAATCAAACGTTAGTTTGTAACTCCTTATGTAATCTCTCTTGAATATTTTTTGACGTAACTAGCTTTCCTTCTTTGCCGGCAAACGGAGAATCATTGACGAGAAAATCCATCGTCAAGGTAGGTGCATCCACTTTAATAGGCGGGAACGGTTCACATCATTCTACACCGACAGTCTCTCCGACATAAATATTCGCGATACCCGCAATAGTGACGATATCACCGCACTTTGCCTCTTGTGCATCTATCCTAGAAAGCCCCAGCGTAGTGAATATCTTCGTTATTTTCCCTTTCCTCTTATTGCCGTCATTATCGAAAACAACTACATCTTGTCAAGGTTTTGCGGTTCCTTCATAGACTCTTCCGATACCAAGTCTTCCGATGAAATCATCATATCCGAGATTGACGATCTGCATACGGAAAGGTTTGTCAGAATGATCTGGTGCAGGTTGGACAAACTTTTCTATCATGTCGAATATCGGAATGATATTTCCGTGTTCTCTTGCTTCCTCAAAATCCTTCATATCATCGAATGCATATCAACCTTTGGCACTACAATAAATAATAGGGAAATCCGCTTGTTCATCAGTCGCTCACAATGAGAAAAAGAGATCGAACAATTGATTGATCACCCAGGTAGGTCTTGCAGTATCTTTATCGATCTTATTGATGACGACAATCGGTTTCAATCCGAGCTCCAAAGATTTTTTGAGCACGAATTTTGTCTGCGGCATAGGTCACTCATATGCATCCACAACAAGCAAAACACTATCCACCATTTTCAAGACTCTCTCCACTTCGCTACCGAAATCGGCATGCCCTGGAGTATCGATGATATTGATGACATTGCCTTTGTAATTTACAGACGTGTTTTTTGAATAGATAGTGATCCCCCTTTCCCTTTCTTGATCGTTATTATCCATAATAAGATTCTGATCCTCAGCCATCTTCATAGTCCCTGACTGGGTAAGCAGTTTATCGACCAAACTCGTCTTTCCATGATCGACATGAGCTATGATGGCAATATTTCTAATGGTCATTGATATAATTTTAACACAATTAAAACAAAAAAGGACTCTCGAAGAAAGTCCATAATGAAAACTACATTTCGATTGCCCTATCTATACTCTTTTCCTATAAAATTACAATAGTTCATAAAAATAAGTTATTCAATTCTTAATGTTCAATTCTCCGTTATTTATCAATAAGTTTCGCTACGACCATAATCCTCTTATTATCGGTACCAAGCGGATAACATCCCATCAAAGTAATGTAGCTTCCTCATGCGTTCTGATAGGTCATATATTGTGCAGGGACTTGTTTAGGAGTGACAATGAAAAGATCGACAACTTTATATTCATAGAGATTTCATTCCCAAAGGATTTGGATCAATGTACTATCTTTGAGTTTAGGCAGATCTTTGAAAATGGTTCCATAAGGATTATCCTTTCGCACGACATAACTCGTATGTCAAAAGAGCAAGGTATTTCATTCTTCTCCTGGAGCAGGCGTTGTAGGATATTTGACAATTCATTGATCCAATTCTTCATCGAAATCAGCCTTGGTAAAATCCGTAGCGTCCTTATTCTCAGCAGTGACAATAGGGACATCGAGTCCTATAGAAGGAACCAAAAGCCTATTCACGGGAGGAATGGTATTGAAAGAGAAATTATAGTCTATCAAATGCGACTGAAGAAGTTCTTCCGTAGAAGGAGCGAGTGTATTTGCATCAGCGCTTTTCTGATAATTTTTGAGCAATCACTGGATCTCAACACTATTTTTCTCTCCTTCATCTACGATAGTGGAGATATCATTGTTTTCAGAGACGAGAGAAGTGGCGATAGGTGCAGTAGGTTGTACCTCCTTTTCAAACAGAGCACGGAAATTGTATGCAAAGAGATTGAGGTTGGTAAATACCAATATCCCCACAAATACAGCGACAAAGATCAATGCGAACGTTCTGATTTCACGGAAAAATGAGCGCTTTGGCCTTGGAGTCATATAATGTTCGTGTAATCCGTACATATCAACGTAAGAGATATAAATACATACTTCATTATATCCTCAAATGATAAAAAGACAAAATAACTACCCAAATCCCCAACCAAAAGGATTGACATACTATATATATGGTACATAAAAAGACTTGAGCCATTACTAAATCAGCATGAACAGTAGGTCGAGTAAGACATCTCGAACATCCGATTTGCCCTAAGGCAGGATGGAGGGATAGGTTTATGTTCGTAATATAAGGCAATCCGTGAAATTGATCTAATGGCGAAAGTGGTAACGAAAAAGAAAAGGCGTTTTTGCTTACTTTTGTCGCCGGACAAAAGTAAGGCACAGC
>CAZIVH010000011.1:0-10077 GCA_964542965.1 uncultured Candidatus Peribacteria bacterium
TTCTAAAAGAGTATGTAAAAATTTTTGCTAAAGTACTCTAGACCCTTATTTTTTTATCTGTCTCTAAAATTTCTGACACGTCGCCATAACTAGTAATTTTCTTTAATGAGATTTTTGTGATCATTAGCTCTAAATAAGAATTTAAACATCTAAAACTCCACTCTCACCTCTCCCTTCATTAACTTCGGTAATAAGGTATCGCGAGCCTTGGAGAGGGATTGGATTTGTTCGTTATTGTGTGATATTTTTTCTAATATTGGCTTTGCTACTTTACTAAATTTTTGAGCCTCTTCGACAGGTGGAATTACGAAATCCTTTGCGGCAAAATCTGGTCGATGTCATTTATATTCGATAAACGTTATACTTCCCTTGGTCATGAAGTAAAGAAAATAAACGTCATATCAATCTTTGCCTCTGTAAGGTAACACGTTTTGTATCGCACAAAATGGATAATCAATAAATCGATAATTGCAGGTATGATTAGTGAAAACAATCACTGGATTTTCTTTGGACGCTGTGAAGTCAGCATCTCTTGAGGTGTATCAATATAACCCCGTTGTACCTTGATCGATAATGGGTGTTGTACCATCAACATCTAAATCTTTTTTGTCACATTTATATCCCACAGATTCCCTTTTAATGATCTCTGCAATCTTCCCAACTCTCCATCCTTCCGGCAACACACCATCCACTCCATACTTCCCAAACCACTCCTTGAAGATCGTCTGCGCAGTCACTTCCAAAGTCTTGTTTTCTTCTCTAAGAAGTTCTATCTTGTCGTCAAAAGAAGAAAGGACGGCGGCGATGGCGCGTTGCTCTGGGAGAGGGGGAAGAAGGATAGGAAAATATGAGATAGCATCAAATGTAATCTGAGGGAATGTTCATGAACGAGACTCGGCTATTACTTGAAATTCTTGTAGAACCTCCTCTGAAGTAATATATTTATAAATGAAATCCATATCCACATTTTCTTTTCATCTAAGTACCATGAGTTTAGTAGATGCTACAGAATTTGAACAATCAAAGTCTACAAATAAATATCTTTTATTCTCTGGTCTTATCTCACTAAACAATATATCATTTTTCTGAAAGCTTTTCTTTGCCTGACCTGGTAAACTAGACACATCAGAAAGATTATTGTGTAATAATTTACCTGCCAAAATATCACCAGTATTCAAAAAATGTACGTCTTTTTTATTTTTGAAGTTAAACGATTCTGAAACAGGGAAAATTACTTCCCCCAAAGTCGTCTCCGTCCATCATGTGGGAAGCTGTCCATGAATGTGGTCTGTATCTTGTGTCTTTGTCGGCATAAGGTTATTTCTTTAAGTTTTTAAAATAAAGATATGCTAATGTATAAGTATTTTTTGTTCAAGTTTTATGATAAGTACATGCTTGTCTAAAACAGCCAATCGATAGCAACAATACAACAATTCCCAATATCAAATTGCTTTTTACGAATGAAAGTATCATAACTATTAGTCATATAACAAATAATGATTTATACATTCACAACAAAGTCTGCATCAACTTTATTTTTTTGCTTTGTACAAAATCCTCCAAAAACAGATAAGTAAGCATATAATCTGCATATTGAAGTCCATCTTCTTTAAATCAAAACTTATCTTCTACATATTGTTTTATTTTATCATTATCCGACAACTCTTTTTCTTTATCGTTTGTTTCTTGTTTATTTATTTTTTCGTATCCACATTTTTTAAGTAGGATATTACATTTCTTTTTAATTCGTTTATATAACTTTTTATAAGAAAACAAAAATATTCCTATCATATGAAGAAAGTGTCATACAAAGTAAGCTATAATCAATCATATTATACTCAGCAATACAATATTATTTTCAAAATTTGGCAGTAAGTCAGAATGTAAAATATTTTTAAAATATCATATATCCAAAACTCCAAATAAAAACAGAAAATATATTACCAACATAAAAAAAATTCCTGGCAAAAGATAGACAAAAAACTGATAAAGATCAAAATGTTTGCTTATTTCATTCATGCTGATTTTTTGAAAATAAAAGTTTTATCCAGCAATTGCCACAACTAATGCTCAAACAGCGATTAGTATAGATATGAATGGTCGAAGTGGACTTTGTTTGTTTGCTCGAGGAAGTAATTTCTCTCGATGTCACTTATTCTCTTCATCTCTAATTTTTACAATAAGCTGCAATCAACTTGTACTAATCCTAAATTTCTTCATAAATCCAGAATGTGAATCGATCATTTCTACTAATCCAATATTTGAAAGGTCTTCTAATATGATAAGAGTATCTTGATTACTTTCCGATAAAAAGCTTTTGTATTGTCTTTTTTTTCCAGTTTCTGTAGCTATCCAATATAACATTTCTAAATGTTTCTTCATCAGATGAATATCTGAAATCTTTTTCATGATTTTGAGTTTTTTCTTGTAATCAATTTCTGGCATGGCATTTTTTTTATGTCTAAATATCGGTTATTCTTATCATTTATTCTACAAATGCAACTATCTCGCTTTTGGTAGTTTGGTATATTTACTAGTTTATACCTATTGTTTATATATTTTTTGGTAGTTGTTTTTTTGATTTGACATATTTTAAAAGATAGGTTGATGGTGTAATTCATTATATAATTATTATTTCTTTTCTTCTAATCACTTCACCATTTTGTCAAAATCAGACTCTATATGTTGTGTCTTATTGAACTCTTCATACTCGGCAAAAGCCTTCTTCTCCGCCTGCTTATGGGAGATACTTCACTTGCCATCTAATATTTTGAAATCATTGAACTCCAAAAATTTGTTTACGGATTCTGCCAACTGCTCCATGGTAAACGTCTTTCTTTGTTCGATCTGATTTTCTATATAATCAAAATAACTAGAGATTGTTCTTTCCAGTTTTTTGATATCCTGCTCTGGAAGGTAGTTTTTCGCGACGTTAGTATCTGTCTTTATTATCCTTCCTTTGGGCGCGTTTTTTCGTGTGGTCAGTCCCATAAATGGTTTAGTCTTATCTGCTCCATGATAGATGATTTCGGCTGCTGTCTGTCCTGTGATGGCGAAGTGGAATTTATTTTGCACCATGGAATAGAAATTTTGTGTAATGTCTGAATGCGGATCATAGTCTATACTGCATTCTGCAAAAATATCAGTGATCTTTTGATAGATTCTTCTTTCACTTGCACGGATAGAACGAACCCTCTCCAATAACTCCTCAAAATAATCTTTGCCAAAGTACTGACCATTTTTTAATCTATCATCATCCATAGCGAATCATTTGATGATATATTCTTTTAAGACTTTAGTTGCTCGGATACGGAAATGGGTAGCCTGTAAAGAATTGACACGATATCAGACAGCTATGATGGCATCAAGATTGTAATATGATATTTGTCTTGTAACCCTTCTCTCTCCTTCGTTTTGAACTTGTGCAAATTTTGCACATGTTGAATTTTCGTCTAATTCTCCCTCTGCAAAAATATTTCATAAATGTTTTGTAATAACTGTTCTATCTACTCCAAAAAGTTCCGCCATACGATCTTGACTTAGCCATATATTTTCGTTGTGGAGAAAAACTTCTACTTTGATATCTCCATTGGGGGTAGTATATAACAAGAATTCTGTCAATTCATCTTTGATGCTTAATTGTTTGCCATCCATTAGTCCTCTTTTTACAAACTAAAACCAATCTTTTTGAGTTGCGTTTTTATGTTTTCATTCATTTCTTGTTCCTTTGCCATTTGTTCTGCGAGGGTTTTTGTCAATTCTTTCATTTTTTCTTCAAATGGGATACCGTCATCTTCCGCTTCGGTGATGCCGACATATCTTCCAGGAGTCAGGACGTAGCTATGTTTTTGGATTTCATCAATTTTTGCTGATTTACAGAAACCAGTCTGGTCTTCGTATTTTCCATCAACCTTCCTCCATTCATGATAAGTATCAGTAATTTTTTTGATATCCTCATCAGTAAATTCTCTATGTACACGATCTACGAGATGTCATAATTCTGATGCATCAATAAATAAGACTTCGCCTGTTCTTTTACGATCTCCGTTTCATGATCTTTTGCGAGAGATAAATCGCAAACATGCGGGGATTCCTGTATTGTAAAATAATTGCTTTGGTAAGGCAACTATACAATCTACAAGATCTGCATCAACTATCCTTTGGCGGATTTCTCATTCTCCGCTACTTTGTGAACTTAGTGAACCATTGGAAAGTACAAGTCCCATAATGCCTTTGGGAGTTAGATGATAGATCATATGCTGCATCCATGCAAAGTTAGCATTTCCGCTTGGCGGAGTACCATATTGTCGGCGTACATCTCATTGGAGAGATTCTTGTCCTCGCTCAGACTGATTAAAGGGAGGATTAGCTAAGATAAAATCTGCTCTCATATCTGGATGAGTATCTTTGAGTAAGGTGCCTTCATTATTCCATGAAACAAGTGAACCATCAATTCCGCGAATCGCCAAGTTCATACGACAAAGACGGTAGGTTGTCTGATTACTTTCTTGTCCATAGATAACGATATCATCTATTTTCCCTTGATGTTCTTGTACAAATTTTTCACTCATTACAAACATACCACCACTACCACAGGCAGGATCGTATACTCTTCCATGATAGGGCTCTATCATTTCTACAAGTAATTTAACTATTGATTTTGGTGTATAGAATTGTCCTCCCTTCTTGCCTTCTGCATTGGCAAATTCACCTAGGAAGTATTCATAAACACGTCCAAGGATATCTTTGGATTTACTGGCTTCTGTGCCGATAGCCGTATCTCCTATCAAATCAATAAGTCCACCAAGAGCTAGAGGATCTAGGTTTTGTTTGGAATAGACTTTAGGGAGAATTCCTTTGAGTGTAGGGTTTTCTTTTTCGATTTCTTCCATCGCTTGATCGATATACTTTCCTATTTCAGGAGATTTGGCTTGTGCATGAAGAAAAGATCGACGTGCATTTGCTGGCACCCGAAAAACATTTTCCGCTTTATATTCATCTTTATCCTCAGCATCAGCACCTGCATAACTTCCCTGTGCTGCAAGCAATTTTTCATGAAGCTCTTCGAAACTATCAGAGATATATTTTAAGAAAATGAGTCCTAGGACTACGTGTTTGTACTCAGCAGCGTCAATGTTTTTTCTGAGTTTGTCGGCCGCCTTGAAAAGCTGTGCCTCGAAGTTTTTGTCTGCCATCTGAAAATATGGAAAAAATAAATAAAGTCTTGTTCAGTTAAATTAATTTATAGTTTGTATCTTCCCTAAATACCTCGCCGCATAATAGATGATCATACTCTGCAACCCTACATACACCAATACCAAGAAGAAAATCAGTTCCCCTGGCAACTGTGTATACAACAACAAAATCACGTTCACGACCATCGCCGCTACACAGGAAATAATCCGATAGATATAGTCCGTCTTGCCAAATATCTTGGCGAGCATCGGTACTCTATGCGCGTAGAAGATCATCGCAGCACTGGCGACGTTCCAGATGATACCTCGTGTTACGACTGCCCCAGCATCACCGTTGAAGTACGAGAAGAGACTGATGTAGATCGCGAAGTTGATCACGAGGAAAACGAAGAGGTTCTGGATGATGCTATTGTATCAGACTTTTTTGAGCAAGAGGACGTTGACCACAAACGCGACGATCGTGATCCGGTAGAAGAAATGGCTCGCGTCAGCGAAGCTCGCTATGTGGGTAATATATCGCACGATGAGGATACAGACGAGGATGATATTGAAGAGCTCGAGGATGCGTTTGGTCGCGTCCGGCATCTGCGCCACGAACTGATGGATGCGTTGTAGCAAGGGAGAGGTGAATTGTTTCTTGACCGTAGTGATACGTTCGCCCGCGAGGATGCGTCTGACAGAGATCTCTTTTTTCTTCTCTTCGGAAGGTGGTGTCATCGCAAACACTTTGGCGATGAGATAGTAGAGCCCGGTGAGGAGCAAAGAATTGACCGACAAGGCGAGATACATATTTTTTATCTGATCAAAGACGACGAACATCACGGTTCCCAGCGACAAGACTCACAACTTATATCGGAGATATTTCTCCACGCCTTTGTGATGTCCGATGATGAAAATCATGAACGCGATGATTCCGAGGTGCATCACTCGATGCATCGAAAACACCGTAAAGAACAACGGTCGTCCTCCGAGCGCCAAGGCGATCATCAGTACAAAGAAGGTCGCGAGATAGAATCCCACCTGAAAGACCAGCGTCCCATCCTTGTAATCTATGAGGATAGATCCCATCCGGAGAAGCAAATTGAGTGTCAGCAATCCTAGTGCGACATAAATCGATTCTATACCGAAGTAGGTCATGACCCCAAAGAGTCCCGCCATGATGATGACCCGCGCCGCATAGAGGGCGTATCTTTGTAACAAGGCTTTGCCTTCGACCTTAATCGTCTGTGTCGCTCCATAGTACCCGAAAAACATCCCGAGAAAGATCAGCGGAATGAATGCGAGATATCGCAAGCCGATGCCATAGAAGAACAGCACGAAGCCTATGATGACGATGGACAAGAATAATAAAGCCATAGAGTCTCTGAGTCTAGATAAAAGTCTTTATCACGTTCCCTCTTTTTTTCTAAAGAGGGGGGACCCGTGAGGGTGGGAGATTTAGTCTAAAAATCCCCCGTCCGAAATTTCGGACACCTCCCCCTTTCAGTAAAGGGGGCACATCTTATTATAAAGCAAAATTAGTAGTCACTGCTCGCATAAGCACATAATGCAACAATATCGCAACTACTATGATGAGCAATAATCTGCCGATGTTTTTGTTCCTGAAATACCTCGCTGCGAAGATGACCATGCCCCGAAGTCCGACGCTCATCAGCATATACGACAATCCGAACTGGTTGACCGAGAAGAGGTAGATCTCGTTGGCGAGCGTGTACACGCCGAGCAGCGATACCACTACGAGCATGACAAGCTCCGTGATATCGTAGAGCGATCTCAAGATCCCTGACACGTCAGAGAATTTCATAAGGATATCTTTTTGCAGGAATTTCCGATAGATGGCGGACGGACCGAAGGTCGCGTAATCCTGGTTCTTGAGCGATATTTTTGCATGCAATGCCTTGAGGAGCTTCACGTTCTCCATCCTCTCGAGCTCTCTCTGGACATCGACATTGGTCACGAGCGATTCATCGGAGATGGTGTCATTGACGTCTTGGATACTGCTATAATAATCGTCGTTGATGTGTTCCATCATCGTAAACAATTCCTGGATCGTATCCCTGATCTTTTCGAAGTTGGTCCCCATGCGGAGTTTCTTGAGCTCTTCGACGAGCGATTTGATCTTCTTGCTGTCCTGTATCCCGACAAGTCCGCCTGCTCTCTTGGTGCATTCCTCGACTTTCTGGAATACCGTATCCACTATTTTTTTCGCTGACACTAATTTCTCATCCTCATAGACTTTCCTCTCTTTTTCCTCTTGGTCCGCGATCTGTTTCCGGATCTCTTCCTTTTTTTTCTCTGCTTCTTTCTTGGCTGCGCTGACGATAGTGTCCATCTCTTTTTGCGACACCGGTTTGGAGAAGCTGTTGATATGCTGGATATCAAATCCGATGAACGTAAAAAACTTTGCCGCCTCCTGGATGTCGGTGTATTTGGTGACGATGTCTATATCTTGGAAATTGAGCGATATGGTAAAATAGATGTCGCCGAACGTCGTTTTGTCGGCAGGGAATTCTTTGATCGAGAGGATCAGGATATTGGTCTGTTCAAGAATTTTTCTCGCAAGCAAAGGAGCGTCTACGCACACCAGCATCTCTACGTTGTATTTCTGCTCTTTCTCTTGTTTTATACCGTTTACGCTGAATGTCATCACGAAAAAGATTGGTAAAAAGCCATTTTTTCGGCTCATTATCCGCTTTTATATTGAATTTTCAACAAAAATCAATATAAGGACCCGCGTTAAATAACCAATTTACTCATTATAGTATGTACGATTTCTAGACAGACAAGGTAAACTCTAGACACCACACCCAGGGACGTCACCACCGTGTCCTTTTTTCTTCTACTGCCAGACTGATTGTTGTCCTCTGTCAGGAGGAAGGGGTCCCCGCCGATGCGGGGTAGGAGGTTGTGTGTGTCACTCCATAGCCTTTTAGCTATTTAGACAATAACTATGAAAAAACTTCTTCGGACCCTTGTGGTCATTATCCTCCTTTTGGGAGCATGATTCATGTACATCGTCAAGAATCCGGAACTTCCGATATCGCAAAAAATCCTCACTACAATCGGCCTCAATATGGCAAGTGAAGGCAAACAAAAAGCTATCGATCCAAATTGCACCAGCTACTTCGATGGCTGCAACACCTGCATGGTCTCTGGAGGGATTATCGAATGATGCACCAAGATGTACTGCGAAACCATGGCCGAACCGCAATGTCTCGAATACGCGCGGACCGGTATGGACCTCACGAATTGCATAAGCTACTTCGACGGATGCAATAATTGTACGGTAGAAAATGGCAGACCAAGCGCTTGTACGCTCATGTACTGCGAGACCCCAAGCGAACCTAAGTGTAATGAATACGCAAGCGGAGCTGAAAATACGGGAACAGTCGGCATGGCTAATCCTGCTTCCATCAATTGCGAAAAGAACGACGGAACACTTGAAATCGTCACGCAAGCTGATGGCGGACAAGTAGGTATGTGTACATTAAAAGACGGAACTGTTTGTGAAGAACGAGCTTTTATGAGAGGCGAATGCAAAGGAAAAAATACTGAAGAATGATCAACACCAGGCAGCGAATGAGAATGAACAGTCTGCACCATGGAATACGCACCGGTCTGCGCTAGCGTTCAAGTCGAATGCATCAAAGCGCCATGCCCACCGATCGAACAGACCTTCGGAAATAAATGCATGATGAACGCCAACAAACGCGCAACATTCTTACACGACGGCGAATGCACCACTAAGTAACAGCGTTTCATCGTTTAGCCGTTTTATCGTTTAATCATTTTTATGAAAAAGCTTCTCCGATTCCTCTTCATTTTATTGTTGCTCGGACTCGGTTTCTTATATATAGTAAAACATCCGGATCTACCCTTCTGCCAAAATATCTTGAAAACCATCGGACTCGAAAAACTGACCATATCCGACGAACCGATCGCGATGGGAACGGGAACCTTCGCTTTGGACGAGATAGGTGCAACCTTCACGCTACCGCAAGGACGGGAATTGCAGTCTGCTCCTACGACCGGCGAAATGGAAATGATGTTCACCCTATCGACACCGGAAAAAGACAATAAGAAGTATCCTATATACATCCGTGGTGGATACAGCATCAGCAAAGATCCATTGGAGACGATCCAACAACTCCACAACGTACAGCTAACGACTACGGGGCAAACCTTCAAGGTTGAATGCGATGGCATAGGACCGAGCGCTTGCATGGGCATCTACAATGGAGGAAACGTCTATATGATAGGTTTCTCTGCTACGAGCGACCAACCGCAGCCTACCGACAAGCCTACGGAATTCGCAGTACCAAGATACGAGCAAGTGAAACAAGCCATCGATAATATGATCGCAAGCGTCGTTATCATCCCTATGACGGGAGCAGAATTGACCGGTAGCGAATTGACGGGAGATATAGTCACTTTCAAATGATTATCATTCCAGATCCCGACACAATGGACGGCAAAATCTTATGTAACAAGTCCTTGTTCGGATGGTAGTTGCGACCTGAAGGTTCTACGCATCGACACCGATGCAAAAGATCATTCATGATATGCAGTCTATGCTTTATTGAAGATAGATCCGCTTGATAAAAATTTCAAGAATGCAGGAAAATATGTAGATTCTTTTGATAATGAGCAGAATGTTCTAGTCGATCAACCAGAGAAAAAATTAGTCCAATTGGAATGAGTATCTGGATATTGAACATTTGTAGCAAAGATAAAATGAGATTTCTTTCTGATAGAGATATTCGATTTCACTTCGGAACAGCCTATGCCTACTGGTCGAGACGATATCCGACTTCCTTATGCAGACAGCGACCCTGCAGTGATGCAAGACATTATCAAAATCATAGAAAGCATTACAAAATAA